>NZ_JACVPE010000003.1:0-220571 GCF_018882005.1 Polynucleobacter sp. es-GGE-1 | reverse complement strand
TAGTCAGACCACACTCAAGTTTGGATTATCAAACCCCAACAGAGTTTGTCGCTGGATGGCAAAAAGAATTAATAACGGGAGCCAGAGTTTCTAGATGAGATTGGTCCGATAAAACCAGACAGGTCAGTACCATTCAACCAAAGATATCATAGATACCCAGTTGATTGTTGGAGATTTTATCCTGACAGCGGAAGTGCCCTTATTAATTGGGGAAAAAGAAATGGGTATGACTCAACGCTACTAGAATCCTACATCTCTAAACAAGGTGTAGAGGGCCTAAATGATTATGTCGGAGTTTTCTTAAAGGATAAAAATTTTGCAAGTCAATTTAAAATGCGAATAGTAGATAATCACCCGGGATTCTTTGATGGCTGGAGATCTGATCATGCAGAACTCCTGAACCCATCGAGCACAAGCGAAGATAAGCTAAATATAATTAAACTTAAAGCACTTATCAGACCTTAAGATAATTAACTCTCTATTCCCTCATTCAGATTTCTGTAATTGTTCCACCAAAATTCTGACATTTCACATTCTTTAAACTCTTTAAAACAGGGGGCCCCTAAGGTATAGTGAATTAAATTTGCATTTATATTGTCTTGGTATTCAGTAACAAGCCAATTCCAACTGATCGGCAAACCCCCAATTTGCCATTCTTCTAGCCACGAAAATCGATGTAGATATGAGCCTGTACTTTCTTGAATAAACTTTGGAGTTAGAATTTTATTAGAAGGATGTCCGCAATTGAACATTATCAAACTTGACCAATTTTTTCTGGGGTAGTCTACATTCTTATTGCCAAGATACTTGACTTTCATCTTTGTTTTATAGTCATGCTTTACAACCTGAACTGCAAGATTATCGTCATATAAATCAACTAAGTTTTTAATATCAGAGTTGAAAATCATGTCACTATCAACATAGATCGCGATACCTTCGTAATTGCATAGATAAGGTGTCAAAAATCTACTGTAAATAAATTTATTACTGCCATCTTGATGTTTTTCTTCATAAAAATTCATCGTATTTAATGCTAGCGGAATAAACTGAATTGGCATAGATGACTTATCAATGACGCTCTGGCAAAGAGCATGATACAGAATAGACTCCCTTTGATCAAAACCAACAACAATAGTTATCTTATCTATTTTCATAAGCATCTTCTAGAAATTATTTACTTGATTTGTGGGTTGAAAGATAAAGTCTAGTAATCATGGCCTTAATCTAACTTGAGACCCATTCAGTAGATGATCCCGTACCATTTGTATAGGCTTGTCCCAATTACTGAAATCTACTTGCTGGTAAATTGAAATTGTTGGATACCATATATTTTTGCCATTAAATTGATTGGCCCAATACCACAAACTTCCCTTGCCTTTTGGATAAAGCAAGTGCATTTCCTTGCCTAACGATCCAGCGATATGGGCAGAGCTATTACTAACTCCTACTAAAAAGTCGCATGCCCCAATTAAATCTACATGTCCCTCTAAGTCATGGTAGTTATCAATCAAAGGATATTCAATAATCTCTATCCCTTTAGAATTTTTTAATTGTAATATTTCACTACTTACATCCCCATATTGAAGATTTATAAAGGTAATCCCTGGAATTTCAAGTACAGGTAATAAATCAAAAAGTGAAATTGACTTTGACTCTTTTAAAGTAGCGTTATTACTCTGCCATGTAATTCCACATATCAAATTATTTCCCTGTTTGATTTTTGATCTTATATCACTTACTTCTATATTATTTGACTTAATATAAGGCCCAGCATTCAAAGCCACCTGCTCTAAGGAATCTCTGAAATATTTCATGCAATTTCCTAAGGGGATGTGCACTTCAAAATCTAATTCAGAAAAATCTTTATTTCCACTGACGAAATTCAATTTTGGGAATGATCTCTTGTAAATTGGAATTAATCTCTCGTCAATTGAAATTATTGAATTTGGCATCCTCCCGACAACTTCAGGTAAAACAGAGCTATAAAATATCTGGTCGCCAATACCCTGCTCATTCCAAATTAAAATTTTTTCTTCGGAATAGGGCTCTATACTTTTGATTTGAGGTTTCTCAGTTTTAATGTAAGAATTTTTCATCTCCTTTGTATTCCATCTAAACTCATAATCTAACCAACTATTTTTTGTCAGTTGACCTAGAGAGAGCATGAGCATTCCTTTATAGCTCCGTGTTTTAGCATCGCTGGGATCAATCTCAATCCCCCTATCATAAGCAGCAAGAGCCATTTCAAATAATCCAAGTTCCTGCAAAACAACCCCGAGATTTTTATAGGCTGATAGATAATTCGGATCTATGTTGATTGCTTTTTCATAACTAATGAGAGCTTGATCAAAATCTTTTAGTCCTTGTAAAGCAATCGCCTTATTCATATGGGCTTCTGAATGCTCGGGATTGATCTCTAGAGCCTTGTTATAGCAGGTTATAGCCTGTTTGAATTTACCAAGTGCAATTAACGCACCTCCTAAATTATTATGGGCTTCTACAAATAAAGGATTAATCTCAATTGCTTTTTCAAAGCTTAGAATCGCCTCTGAAAAATTTTTTAGCTCGTGAAAGGCTACTCCACGATTATTATAAGCACCGGCATAATATGGATTGATATCAATTGCCCTATCGAAGCTTCTAATTGCATCATCATATTGCTCAAGTTTATTCAGAATATTTCCACAATTACTGTGGGCATGCGCATAATTAGGATCTATATCTATTGCCTTTTTGTAACTCTCAAAAGCTTGATCTAATTTGTGTAGGTCTTGTAATATGTTTCCGAGATTACTTAAAGCTTCAGCATAATTGGGGTTGATTTTAATAGCTGCTTCAAAGCATATGACCGCCTCTTCATAATTATTTAGCGTTCGTAAAATATTCCCGCGATTATTGTATGCTTCAGCATAATTAGGATTAATTTGGATTGCTTTTTCAAAACTAGCAAGCGCTAAATCGAGCAACTTAAGATCCAATAAAACATTTCCACGGTTATTGTATGCTTGAGCATAATCAGGCTTAAGTTTAATAGCCCTGTCGTAACTTTCAAGTGAATATTCGAGCTGCTTTAGTTCTCGCAAAACAATACCCAGATTACAATGAGCTTCTGCATTATTGGGATCGACTTTAATCGCTTGTAGTAAATATTCATTAGCCTCGGAATAATTCTTAAGTCTCAATAATATTGCACCCGTAATTCCCAAACAATAAGAATTATTAGGCTGAACTTTTAAGGCATTCAAAAAGAATTGCTTCGCTTTATCAAATTGGCCTAATTTAATTTGGCCAAATCCATCCTCTATCAACTTTGAAACTTTTGATTTTTGTGTCGACATCCTACTGGTATTGACTGCTTGATTTCTCAGAACGGTGCTTGGAGGAGGCATATATTTAAAGAGATCCCATTGAACTATGAACCAGTACCAACTTTCTTAATAACACCGGCCAGTTTTTTTGCGTAATCAGGATCAGTTGCATACCCTGCTTTGGCCATTGCATCGGCATAACTGTTGATGTTACTCAGATTGTTTAAGACATTCTGGTAACGCGGGTTACTCGAAATCAGGTTCGCGAAATCTTTAAATGAGTCTGCATAAGAGTCGTAGGCTCTAAATTTTTCAACTCTGGTCTGCTTCTCACCATTGATAAATTCAGTCGTGACTGCAGAAACAGTCTTACCCGTCCAATTCCCGCTGGCCTTAATACCAAATAGATTACTACTGGGGGTACCATCAGCGCCTTTGATTTCTTTTTTACCCCAACCCGTTTCTAGTGCGGCTTGACCCAACATAAACTGCGCTGGTAGTCCGGTAGCATTACTGGCTTGCTGCGCATAACTAGACATTTTGTTCGTAAATGAGCTAACGGTTTCTTTAACAGCATTGCCCACTGAAGAAGCCATTGCGTCACCTGCATCTTCGAGCGAACTAAAGAGTTTGGAGACTTTATCCATAAATGAGGGAGTAGGCTTAGTGCTGCCATACATGGATGCTACCGAGGTATAGGCAGATACCTTAGAACTGATATTGGGATCAAATCGATTTAGACCTAGTGCTTTTGAGCTAATGGGTTCATCCCCTGGCTTGATCGCATCGGTTTGTATACCTGCGGCTTTACTGAGCTGTTTAACCAAGACGTCGGCTAAGCCAATGCCTTTGCCTGACGAGAGTTTTTGGCTCAACTGTTGGTCGAACATGGAGGTGTAGAGTTTATTTTGCTCAGTATTAAAGACACCATCCTGTGGACTAGCCTCTCGCATACTTTTGAGCATCATATTGATAAAGATCGCCTCAAATTGCTTTGCGACTCCCTTTATAGCTTCAGGAGAATTTTCTTTAGCAGATTTTTTGAGACTAGATAGGCTATTAGTATCCAATGCCAGTTGATTGCTGACATCAGACGCTGAAATAGAGTTACTAGGCAATGCCATGGTGGTGTTGCTTAAATAATCTCAAGCTCAGCACGTAGCGAACCAGCGGCTTTGATAGCCTGCAAGATGGCGACCAAGTCTTGTGGTGTGGCACCAACAGCATTGAGTCCGCGAACCACATCAGATAATGATGCACCACCAGCTAACTGAATCACATTACCTGGGTCTTGGTTCAGGCTCACTTGAGATACCTTCGCCTCAACCGTATTGCCCGTATTCGAGAATGCACTTGGCTGACTGATTACTGGTGTTGTACTGATCACCACAGTCAAGTTACCGTGCGCTACTGCACAGTTCTCTAGCTCAACCGTTTGATTAAGCACAATGGAACCTGTTCTTGCGTTAAGAATGACCTTCGCCTCACCCTTGGCTGGAATGACGTCGATACTTTCTAAGGCAGCTAAGAATTGCACTCGATTACCGTTCTCGACAGTATTCGGATCAATCTGAATCACTCTAGAGTCTTGGGCAAAAGCAATGGGCTTGCCAAAACGCTTATTAATGGCCGCAGTCACAATGCTGGCAGTAGAAAAGTCTGAGCTTCTTAACTCAAGACTGACCATTTCCATGCCCAACAAATTACTCGGAATGGTTCTTTCAACGGTTGCTCCTGCTGAAATACGGCCGGCATTGAGTTGGTTAATCGTTGCAGAGCTGCCGTTAGCAGATGCGCTTGCGCCCCCAATCACCACGTTGCCCTGAGACATTGCATAGACCTGTCCGTCAGCACCCTTTAAAGGGGTCAATAAAAGTGTGCCACCTCGCAGTGTTTTGGCATTACCCATAGCGGAAACAGTCACGTCTAAGTTCTGACCAATTTGCGCAAATGGCGGCAAGTTGGCAGTCACAATAACTGCAGCAACGTTCTTTAACTGAATTTGTGAATAGGTACCTGGCGGCAGTGTGACGCCTAATGACTGCAACATATTCAAAGTAGTCTGAAGAGTAAATGGGGTTTGGGTAGTTTGGTCACCAGTACCATCTAAGCCCACCACCAAACCATAACCAATTAACTGGTTACTACGAACGCCTTGAATATTAGCCAAATCTTTGATGCGCTCTGCTTGCGCTGCAGGAACAATCACCATGCTTGCCAAAACACCAGCGCAGACTACCAAGAATGCCACTAGGCTTTTTTGCCATTGCGGAGCTTTATCTGCTCTAAATAATGAAAAACGGTGGGTTCTGGTTGGCAATAACATAAGTAATTAGAAAGGCATCATAGTTTTGAAAAAACGGGTGATCGAACTTGCCATGTAAGAACTATCCATGGTGTTATTAGTACGATATTCGATACGGGCATCAGCTACAGTATTGGAATCCACTGTATTGTTGACAGTAATCATTTTTGGATTTACGGTTCCTGAAAAACGAATGAACTGGGCACCTTCATCAAAGCCAATTTGCTTCTCGCCTGCTACAGTTAAGTAACCTGTTGGCGATACTTCAAGCACAGTCGCAGCAATGCTTCCCGTAAAGGTGTTGTCTTGCTGGCCTCCACCTTTATTTTCATTAGAAAGATTGTTAGCCCAACTCCAAGTTGGACTAATCGTATTGCCAAACTGATCTTTTGCGGTAGCAGTAGATGAAGAGGTTTTAGAAGATAAATTATTTAAAGTCGTTTTAGATGTGGTGCTTTCAGCAACAACCACAGTCACGATATCACCTACACCACGGGCACGATTACCCTCAAAGATGGGGCGGTAACTTGCAGTGCTATAGATCGTTCCAGGAGCATTCTGCATATTGAATTGACGTGCAGTACCGGGACCAGGGTTTTGAGTAATGGTCGAAGGCGTCACGGCACACGCACCTAAGATGGATAGTACCGAGACAGTACTAACAAGCTTGATAGCGGAGTTGCAAGAATTAAACATTAAACGCATTTGGATTAGCCGCCTAATTGAGCTAAGCGTTGCAACATTTGATCGGATGTTGTAATCGCTTTACTGTTGATTTCATAAGCGCGTTGGGTTTGGATCATATTGACCATCTCCTCAACCACATTCACGTTAGAGGTTTCAATAAAACCTTGTACTAAAACACCAGTACCGTTCGCACCAGGGTTTGATGGATTTGGTGTACCAGAAGCAGCAGTTTCGGCGTAGAGGTTCTCACCTTTAGCACTCAAGCCAGCTGGGTTAATAAAGGTTGCTAACTGAATTTGACCAACCTGGGTCTGTGCCACGGTATTTGGCAAGGTAACGGAAACGACACCATCGGCTGCAACCGTAACAGTTTGAGCATTTGCTGGAATCGTAATCGGTGGCTGAACGGTATAACCACTAGAAGTCACTAACTGACCAGTGCTATTAATCTGAAAACTACCGTCGCGGGTATATTGGGTTGTGCCATCAGGCATCAATACTTGGTAAAAGCCACTTCCGTTAATCGCGATATCAGTATTGTTGCTGGTTTGCTGTAGGTTACCTTGCGTAAAGATGCGCTCAGTTGCGACTGGCTTTACACCAGTACCAATTTGCATACCAGAAGGGAGTTGGGTTTGTTGTGATGACTGTGCACCAGGCTGACGTAGAGTTTGATAGAGTAAATCCTCAAACACCGCACGTGATTTTTTAAAGCCAGAAGTACTCACGTTCGCCAAGTTATTGGAGATTACGTCCATTTGAGTTTGTTGTGCTTCTAGGCCAGTTTTTGAAATCCAGAGCGAGCGTATCATCTTATTTCCTTTAATTTAGGTGCATCTTGACACATAAAGTCTTAACTTAAATTGAAGAGCTGAGCGGCATGTTGGTCGCTATTCTCAGCATTCTTCATGAGTTGCATTTGAATATCAAAGCTACGCGCCAACGAAATCATATTGACCATGCTATGAATCACGCTCACGTTACTATCCTCCAAGGCGCCATTCACTACCTTAACGGTAGGATCTGCTACAAAACCAGCGCCACTGGCAGATTTAAATAGACCATCGTCACCGCGAACTAAGCTTTTTTCATCAGGATTAGAGAGCTTGATGACATCAATCGGAGTAGAAGGACCACCACTCACAGCAGGATCCACGCTGGATATCGTGCCATCGGCACCAATCGAGATATTGACGTTGGGAGGAATCGTAATCGGACCACCGCCACCGAGAACGTTACGACCACCTGCGGTTTGCAAAATACCATTCTCACTAATTTTGAATGAGCCATTACGGGTCAAACCTTCTGTACCATCAGGGCGTTGCACACTAAACCAACCCTTACCTTCGATTGCTACATCCAGAGTACGTCCTGTTTGCTTAATAGCGCCAGGAGAAAAATCTGTACCGCCTGAGGCATTGACTACAAAAGAGCGTGTATCCAAGCTGCCACCTTGAATCGGTACAGATAAAAAAGAATCAATCTGCGCCTTAAAGCCAGTAGTCGATACGTTAGCCAAATTATTGGAGTTCGTCGCCTGCTGATCCAAGATATGTTGGGCTCCAGTCATTGCGGTATAAATTACACGATCCATGGTTTCTCCTTAGCTTTCTCTGGCATTCAAAGTATTAATGGCCGTCTTAGCCATTCATTCCGATGAGGGTTTGATAGATTTGGTTTTCAATTTTGACCACCTGAGCACTAGCTTGATAAGCCTGCTGGGCTGCCAACAATGCCACCATATCTTGCGTTTGATTCACGTTCGAGCCTTCTAATGCAGAACCCTGAATCTTGCTGCCGACCAGTTGTACGCTACCTAATAAAGGCACACCTGATTTAGAGGTTTCCACCCAGGTATCGTTACCCACTGCTTTTAAACCGGTATAGCTTGGGATGCTTGCCACACCAATTTGCGCGAGTTCACTAGTAAGGCCATCGCTATAAGTACCAATGATGGTGCCCGTTTCGTTAATCGCCATCGTATTTAAATGTGCAATAACGGTACCGGGAGTTTTAGTCGCCACCATCGGAATAGAACCCGTTAAGAAACCAGATGCAGTCACATTAATCGCAGGCTGCTCACCAAATCCAGTAAAAGTCGCTTGGACCCAGCTGGTATTTGCTTGCTGAGCTGGTGTGATGTTTTGACCTAAGTACGTTGTTGGAATATTGGCTGGTATTGCAGCTAAGGTGTTGTAGTTACTCAACACTCCGCCAAACATACCCGTCATGACTGGTGCTGTATTGGCAACGATTGGAGTATTTCCATTCGAAGCGCTGATAGACAGCAGTGTATTTAAGGTGTTATTGCTATTGGTAAACGCTAATGCGCCATTGCTTGCTTGCGCACTCGTTGTTTGTACACCAGCCAATGTGCCATTGAGAACACCATTAGTCACGCTCACACTATTTTTCACAGTGCCATCAGCTAAACCAGTAAATGCTGCTGCCACATTCGCTGACGTTGCACCTGATGTACCAGCGGTAAAGGTAAGCCCTGCAACGGTAACGCTTTCGTTAGCAGCCAGATTATTAAAACTCACTGTATTGTTTGCAGGAGTAAATAATGGGTAATTATTTGTACTTGAATTACTAAAGCGAGCTGCAATCGTTGCCGGTGTATCGCCTGCTTGCAGACCACTAAATAGAGAGGCCACTTGCGCCGCAGTTAATACTTTGCCATCGGTATTGGTATAGCTTAAGCCACCAAAAGTAACAGTGCCATAAGGTGATAGCGGTGAATTAAAGCCAACCGCATCTACTTGATTAGTATTAGCAGAACCAGGGCGAATATCATTTGGTGCTAATGGCAACTTAATAGGTGCACCTGCAATATCGAGTACCTGAAAGCCGGAACCATTGACCAAGAAACCTTCGACGTTCTGAGTGAATTG
Organism: Polynucleobacter sp. es-GGE-1; assembly: GCF_018882005.1. Classification (NCBI taxonomy): domain Bacteria; kingdom Pseudomonadati; phylum Pseudomonadota; class Betaproteobacteria; order Burkholderiales; family Burkholderiaceae; genus Polynucleobacter; species Polynucleobacter sp. es-GGE-1. The sequence goes on along the minus strand of NZ_JACVPE010000003.1, from coordinate 211,377 downwards.
ACCATTGCGGGTATAGACTGTTTGACCTAAAACCGGGTCTTGTAGTGCAAACATGCCTTGACCATTAATCGCCGCATTAAGTGGTACGGTTGTTGTATTGATCGGGCCTTGGGTAAACGATTGCATCACATTTGATGCTAGTACCCCACCCCCAGTTTGTACTGGTGATCCAGAATTAGCGGCATTGAGTTGTCGGGCCAGCACATTGGTAAAGTCAACATGTGAGGCTTTAAAGCCGACCGTTGCACTGTTGGCAATGTTATTGCCCAACACGCTCAAATGTTCTGAGGCTGCATTTAAACCGCTCAATCCTTCGACAAATGACATATAGATCCTTTAGTGATTAACAGTGTTTTGGTAATTAGTGTTTAACTGACAAATTAGCGAATCTGCGCCACATTTGAAATATTGGTGGTCGTGTTGTTATCCAACATGATCTGTGCGCTGGTATTCGCGGTAGGATTGAGAATGCCAGTGACATTAGCCGTTGCTAAGCCAGTTGGATTCACATTCTTACCAGCTACGTTAGCTGCTAGTTGAAATCTATATGAGCCATCTGGTAACTGATTGCCATTGATATCTTTACCATCCCAAGCTAAAGGTACAGTACCGGCAGGTTGTGGGCCCAAGGTCATCACATCGACTGACTGACCTGCGCCGTTCAAAATATTGACCTTCAAGGAAGATGCGGGAGAATCTAGTTGTACACCAAAAGTCGCCTGTCCTTTTGTGAGGTTCAATGTATTACCTGGAACCAGCACACTTTTACCAACCAGACTTGAAGCTTGAAATGCCTGACTCGATTGCATTTGCGACAAGAGAGAGTTCATGGAGCTATTAAGCTTATTGACGCCTTCTACTGTAGAGATCTGCGCCATCTGACTAGTCATCTCCGCACTCTTCATTGGATCAGTAGGATCTTGATATTTCATTTGCGCAACCAACAAGGTCATAAACTGATCCTGGATTTGCGCTGCAGAACTAGCAGATGCGTTCAAGGCTGCCGTAGCACTTCCGCCGATAGATTTAGTGTTGATGCCATTACTTGCGCTATTGCTTGCACTGTTACTGACTGTATTATTTTGAATCGCACTCATCTTTAGTCCCTATTAGTTTTGGCCAATGGTTAATGTTCTTTGCAACATTGTTTTTGCAGCGTTCATGGTTTCAACGTTGTTTTGATAAGAGCGTGATGTTGAAATCATGTTCACCATCTCTTGGGTTGCATTGACGTTTGGCATCGCCACAAAGCCATCTTTATCTGCTAGTGGATTTGCTGGATCGTGCACCATACGTGGTGGCAACTGATCTTCAATTACCTTATTGACTTTGACGCCTTGATGACCAGAGCTACCTACTGGTGTTGCTTCAAAAACAACTTGCTTGGCTTTGTAAGGTTGACCGTTTGAACTAGTAGCACTATCCACGTTCGCTAAGTTACTAGCGACCGTATTTAAGCGCTGCGACTGTGCACTCATCGCTGAACTAGAAATATTAAAAACGTTTTGTAAGGAGGCCATTTGAATTTACCGTTCTATCGAAAAGAATTAGGAAGTAGGACTGAGTGCTGCAGTCATGTCTTTAATCTGGGCATTGAGCATCGTGATATTGGCTTCGTAATGAATCGCGTTATCCACGAAGGCTGTTCTTTCCACCTCACCATCGACCGAGTTGCCGTCAACGCTGCCCTGAATCAAGGGGCGATAGAGTAAGTCTGCTTCATTAACGCCGCCAGTACCCCCGGGAATATGTTTGCCATGAGTAGTCGCGAGCGACATATTGCCGTTAGAGCTCACCGCCGCATTATTAGCAGCACTAGCCACATTGGCTTCTAGGGCTTTTTTGAGTGAGGCAGCAAAGTCGATATCCCGTGCTTTATAGTTCGGGGTATCCGCGTTGGCGATATTGGCCGCTAAAATTTCCTGGCGTTGAGCCCTCACCCGCAGGGCGGTTGCATTAAAATCAAAGAGCGCGTCTAATTTATCCATTTATTTCTCCAATTTCCCTAAAGAAATCCTCAAGTCAGCCGTAATAGGTTATGTAGCATTGCAAATACCTATTAATGGCATTTTCACTAATGTAATTTGCCCGCCCCTTCCTTGATTTGCCAATAAAAGGGGTAATAGTTCGGCTAATTGAGGCATTGACTGGCCCCCAAAATCCTAAAATTATGTTTTCGCCATCCTTTTGGACTGGAATTAAGCATGCATTCCTCATACGAAACGCCCTTTGAATTCAAGAAAAGTACTGAAAAGCCCCTTTTCGGGTCTTTTTTGCGTGGTTTTGAGACCTTGATCATTGGCATGATTGCCAGTGTGTTGCTCTCATTTATGGTGCTCTACCCCAAAATCAGCTGGGCACAGGTACAAAATCAAGCACCAGCCCAAGGACAGAACCCAGGATCTAACTCAGCCACTAACGCTGGTAATCCACCTGCTTTCCAGAATCTGCGCATCATTAATCAAAAAGTGAAAGACTTTTTGACCACCCAAAGTGCCGGCTCCCCTGGCAAACCAGAAATTACCGTTACTCCGATGGAAGAAGGCACGCAATTAACCTATTGCCCTTCTCCAGAAGCCTTTTTTCCCCCAAATAGCGCTGCTTGGGGCAGAACAACAGTGGGCGTGCGCTGCGGCCAACCTAAACCTTGGACCGTGTATGTCCAAGCGAATGTGAGCATCATTGCCAACTATGTTGTCGCCGGAGCCCCAATTGGACAGGGTCAAACCATCTCCGCCAATGAATTACAACTCCAAAAAGGCGATCTCACTACACTCCCAACCGGCATTTTTACGGAATTTAACCGTGTTATTGGTCAAACCGCCAGAATGTCCCTAGTAGCAGGCACAGTCCTCAAAAAAGAAATGCTCAAAATGCCCCTGATTGTGCAAAAAGGGCAATCTGTGAGGGTTTCTAGTGGCGGCAAGGGATTTTCGATTAGCACCGACGGTCAGGCTCTAAATGAAGCCTCAGAAGGTGAACTAGTCAAAGTCAAGGTCAGTAATGGCAGTGTTGTGACCGGAATTGCCAAAGAAAATGGCGTAGTTGAGGTAGGCGGCCAAAGCAAGTAGGCTAACCAATAATTTATATTCTTCTAACGCGCCTAGGAAAGCCGGATTTAGCTAAAGTTAGGCTAGATAAAGCCGTTAGAGAAAATGTAGAAGTAGATCAGGTGATGTGGCAGTAAGTTGTATAGTGTTTTGATAGTTGACTCAAAAAAACTGAGAAACGAGCAGTACCTAAATTAGGCTAAAGTGTTCCCATGAAAATTAATGATTCTTTGAAGACCGCGCTGAACACCGTAGTGGAAAAACCCGCTGCGAGCGAGAGCATCCCTACTTCAACGATTGGGCCTAGTGCTAATTCAGTAAAGCCACCTGCTGCTGATATCACTACACTTTCTAGTCAGTTGCAAGCATTACAAGCGACGATTGCTAATAGCCCAGTGTTTGATTCTAAAAAAGTCGACATGATCCGCAGTGAAATTGAAAGCGGTCAATTCACAGTTGATTCTGGCAAAGTTGCTGATGGCATGATTAACGATGCCGTTGCTCTGCTCAAAAAATAATTAGACGCGTTACGTAATTACGTAACAAACCTAACTACAGTAAGCAAAGCAACAATACACAGAAACTAGGCAAGATCAAAGATCATTATGAGTATTGCCAAAACTACCTTAGTTGATACTTTTACTAACTATGTAAAAGATTTTCAGACAAAAATTAATTCCATTAATACGCAGTTAAAGAATGGCAAAGCCACGCTAACAACTGCGCAGCAAGACGAAGTTACCAAACTTTCTACAGCGGCAAAAAGTTATGCAACACCGCAAGACAGTATTGCGAATGCGCAGAAGACGATTGGGGTTGCGCAAACTGCAATTACTTCCATCTTAAAACTGATGCCGCAGATGCAACAGCTGGCAGCTCAAGCTAGCAACCCTACCCTGGGTTTTTCTGACAGCATTAACCTCAACTTTAGATTTCAACAACTCGTCACTGAGATTGGTAAGCTAGCTACTAAAGCAGGCTTAAATGGCACTAACCTACTCTCCGGTACAGCTGGCATGAATGTCATCATTGGTACTGATAAAACACCTGCCTCAAGATCATTCATTAATAGCGTCAATATCTACGGCATGATGACTACCGGCCTGATGAGTAATATCAAGCTCGATACACCGCAAAACGCTGAAGCAGCAATGAATGCTCTCAATAGCGCTCTAGCCCAGATCAATAATGGTCAAGCCTTGCTCAAGATGACTTCCACACGTCTCGCAGCCCAGGCAGACAAACTTACAGGTCAAGCAAAGACTGCGCAAAATTCGGTCAATGCAATCCAAAACATTGACCCAGTAAAACTTAAGGCTCAATTAGCTGAATTACAAAGTCGTCAAAATATTGACTACCAATTGATTAGTCAGCTGGACCCAAATGCCTATAAGGCTCTCATTGTTGCTAATGCCAAGGCAAACGCAAGCATTTAAGCCCACCATCTAATGATGATTAGTTGCTAATTTATACATGGCAACCTGGAATTAAATCCAAAAAGTACTTAAGTTTTACCAACCCACTCCGTTATAGAATATATAGAACGAAGGCTTCTTCGGAAGTTTTCAAATAGCTAATGTCATAGTTAGCGCCAAGCTCTGTTGATGTGGTCTACGCACTGCGCACTGATGCTTTTCGTAAGTTGGTTTGTTGTTATGCATTTCGCGTAACCAGACTATTTATTGCAATCCATTGTGGATGCATAAATTTATACTAAAGGAAAAGAATCATGCCAATGCCATTATCAGGTTTAGCACTTACTCTGTCATCTTCAGTAAAAGATATTCAGAATCAAGTCGTCGAAGTTCAAAATCAACTCTCTTCTGGCAAGAAAACTCTTAACCCTGCCCAAGATGGTATAGTCACCCGTTTATCAGCTCAGGCTGCAGCATATGGAACGGTTCAAGATAATATTTCAACCGCACAAAATGTGATTAACGTGAGTCAAACTGCGCTAAGTTCTATCGCAACAATCTTGACTCAGATGAAATCTCTAGCAACGCAGGCTAGCAGTTCTGGCCTCAACCAAACTGATTTAACTAGCTTAAATACAACCTTTACTGAGTTGAGAACGCAAATCTCTGGTCTCACAAATGCTGCGACTATCAACGGAAATAATTTACTCCAAGGTACGGACGGTCTTAGTGTTACCACTGGTATTGCAGGAGCTGCAAGTGACTCGACTTCGATTGGCGGCATTGGACTTACTGCTGGTGTGATTGCAAATATTGCCAGCTTAAAAATCAATGCAACCACCACATCTACATCAGTTACCTCAGCAATTACAACTACCTATGCGGCAGCAGCTGGTTCTACCGCTGCAGTTCCGCAAGTAGATACTATGACATTTGCAAATGATTTTTATTCTGGCGACACAGTAACAATTGGTGGCCTTACCTTTACGGCTTCAAGTGATGTAACAAAAGAAAACGTAATAACTGACATTGCAGCATATATCAATAACGGTACTACTTCAGCGTATGGTAATTTTTCACATACAGGAACCAGAGCAGCAGCCCTAACAGCAGGCACCATTCTCAGCGCCACAACTACGACTACAACGCTTTTAGTCTCAAGAACTGGATCAGCAGCAGCAGCTGTACTTTCACCCACTTCTAGTGTATCTACTACGACAGGTGCAGCAAGTGCTGCTACAGCCATTGCCACATTAACTACACAACTAACCACTGTATCTACTGGTCAGTCAAGTTTAAGTGCATCTGCTACTGGTTTAACTGCAAAAACTAAGGCAACTGCAGCATTGCAACAAGGCCTTCAAAACACTGTAGACACAATCCAAAACATTGACGCTACTGCGATGCAGGCTAAGTTACAGCAATTGAACAATCAACAATCGATCGATTATTATTTGGTTAGCCAAATGAATACCGAAGCAGCAGCGATTTTGTCGATTTTCCGTTGATTTAACTAGTGTTTTAGCTGTTTAAGCTTAGAAAAGCCGGGTAATTCCCGGCTTTTTTAATGGATTCAAAGGGTTGATAAACCCTTATAGTTTCCCTAATTATTGATTTTTGTCGTGTATAGGGCCAGGATTTACTAGAGTTTGTACCTGGATTTTACATAAAAAGATTGGATATTTAAGGAAAAAATATCATGAGCAATACAATTACTTCGCTAGCTTCAACACTGACTCAGTCTGTAAATGAGGTGCAAAAGGGCATTGTTGAAACCCAAACCCAACTTGCCTCTGGTAAGGCGACGCTAAATGCCGCTGAAACTGGGGTTGTCAGTCGAATGACTGCTCAAGTAGCGGGTTATGGCTCGGTTACCAAAAACTTAACTGATGCGGGTAGCGCGATTGATGTAGCGCAGTCTGCCTTAACGTCAATCTCTACGATCATGAGCCAGCTTAAAGGCTTGGCCACCCAAGCTTCAAGTGCGGGATTTGCCTCAACCGATCGCGACAGCTTAAATCTGACCTTTCAGAACTTAACAAATCAAATACAACAGTTAGTTACCAGTGCTAGCGTGAATGGCGCCAATCTACTCAATACAGATTTTGGTCTACAAGTGACTACTGGTATTGATGGCACCCCAGATTCTCAAACTCAAGTTAACGCAACCAATGTGGGTGAATTAGTTACGGCTCTAAAGCAGTTATTAATTACTGGCATGCAAATTACCGACCAGACCTTTGCAGCCACGAATTTAACTACTCCTGTGAGCACGATTGTTGGATCAGCCATTGGAACAGTAGCTGGAGCTGTAAATGACTCCACCGTAACAGCACCAATCGTAACCTTTCCAGCAGCCGGCCTTAAAGCGGGTGATTCTTATTCAATGACAGTTAATGGAACACCACAGACAACTATCACCCTTGCTGTTACTAGCGATATGACTGCCGCCCAGTTGGCTACTGCTTTTGCAGACTATATTACATCTGGTTCTTCAACAACTTATGGCAATTTCTCCATCACTGGTACTCGCACTGGTCTAGCTGGAACAGCCTCTGGCAGCGCTCTTAACATCACAGCAGCTGGAGCAACATCAACAACTGCCACATATACCAATCCTGCTAGCAGCCAGACTCAAACTATTACCCTTCCAACTACTAGTATGGCTCAAGGTAATTCTCTGACGATTGGTAATTTAACTTTTACTGCAGGTCCTGGACCAGGAACTAGCGCTGCTGGCATTTCACCATCACAAGTGAGTGCGGCGTTTGCTAACTACATTAATAATGGTGTTCAACCTGATCCAAGCATTGGAACTTTTACCACTACAACAAGTGCGGTTGCTCAAGTTCAAACAATTACTTTCCGTGATTTAGCAATTGGTGATAGCTTCTCTGCTGGTGGATTGACCTTTACCGCTACAGCAACTACAACAGCGGCTCAACTTTCAACAGCATTTCTAGCCAAAATTGGTAACTCCGCTACGCTGAGTCAATATGGTACTTGGAGTGGCTCTAAAGTAGGTGGACTAGGAGCAGCAGTTAGTGCTGGTGGTTCGACAACATCGATTGCGTGGAGCTACAGTGCGGCTGGTGGTCAGTTAACCAATCTTTTGACTACTGGCACCACATCCACCGGTCTTGCTTCATATACCCTTTCGGGCCAGAGCGCTGTAGCAGTGCCTTCAACTATTACAAAAATTGGTATGAACGCTAATACTGGTACGAAGATTACCGGTGGCTCCGCCTACGGTGTCAGCGCAACTGTTACTTCAAGCAACACATTTAGCCTAACAACAATAGATCCACTAACAACAGGCAGCGCTCCTGGCGAAATTGCCTTGCTGTCTCAAAACAGTAATACCACCACCAGAAATACCTTAACATTCACCAACACTAATTTATTGGCTGGTACTGCCAACTTATTTCCTGGTGACAGCGTCACAATTAATGGGCTCACTTTTACTGCATCACAAACTACAACGCCTCAGCAAGTTTTAGACGCTTTCAAGAATGTGATTAATAGCGGCGATACAGGCAATCTATATGGCACCTTTGCCAATACCGATGTTGGTGGTAGCTCTTTAACTGGTAAGGTTTCTGAATTCACCAATTACTTCACTGCTATTGATTTGGGTAATAACGTTTTAGCAATTGATAACAAGCCTGGTAATACCTCAACAGTTCCACCTGAAATCAAATGGAATACCCAGAATGCTGCAATTGCTAATGCTAATAAAGCTACTCAGGTGATTACTGGTCAAATTGATACCGTTTCTACAGCACAAGCATCTCTTGCTGCAGCTACAGCTGGTATTCAAGCTCAATTGAAAAATGCAACTAATATCAAGAATGGTATGCAAAAGACGATTGATGCAATTGCCAATATTGATCCGACTGCTTTGCAGGCTAATCTACAACAATTAAATACTCAGCAAAGCGTTGACTACTATTTGGTAAGTCAAATGAACACCGCAGCGGCTGCAATTTTGTCAATATTCCGTTAATTTGAACACTGATACCCTTTGATTTGCGCTAATGATCATTTCACCATTAGTTCATACAAATCAAAGGGGTTTCAGATAGAATACTTTTAACTAAGAACACAAAATAACGGATAACGAGAGACCATCATGTTTAATAGCAAAAACGCCATTAATGCTTATGTGTCAGTTGATAATAATCTGACTGGTGCTAGCTTTGAAAAACGCTGGTTTGAATCTGTCATTAGCATGGTCAAACGTATCATGGCTGGTGAATTTGATCCTGTAACTAATCACAAAAGATTATTAGAAATCGCTGAAGGCTTGCAGTGGGTGCAAGAGAACCTCAATGAGAAATTACATTCTCAACACCGCACCATGCTCAAGACAATCTATAGCACTAACATTCAGATTCTCAATGGCGCCATTCAGTCACAGAATTTTGAGTATCTTCCCCTGGTCATTGCCTCCATGGAAGTCATCTTGGGCCCCTATAACAAGGGAACCGCTGGAACCATAGCTGCACCAGCTGAGGCTGCAGAGCCAATGAAGCACACTGCTTAATTCTGTAATTCCCCATTCGATTGATATTCAATACACCTAAGCCGTAGCTTAGGTGTATTGCTTTGTGCTATGCATTAATTATCTTACTCAGTTGTATTGAGTAGACTGCTTTAATAGCGGTACCAGATCATGGCGGATTTTATCTAGAGGCGCATCCCAAACGCCCTGCTGCTCTTGTCGGTAAAGCCTTAAGCTAGGATACCAAGGGCTTAAAGTCACACCAGATAGCCAACGCCAATGAGGCGCCTTGGGTAATAAGACCCAACAAGGGATATTCATAGCACCTGCCAAGTGAGCCACTTCATTATCTACTGAGATGATGATGTCACATGCGCTGATAAGTGCTGCTAAGTCATCAAAACCCAATGAGCTATTGAGCTGCTCATATCCATAAACCTGGATCATCAGTTTGGACTGAAGATCTGCAAGCTCTTGATTACTAATACCCTGTTGTAAATTCACGAATTTAATGCCAGGCATGTTTAAAGAAGAGACTAATTGAGTAAGCTCTATGTTGTTTGTTTTGTTGGAATTGCTTGATTTATTAGCTGAGTGATCTTCTTCTTTCCAAGAAATGCCAATGAGTAACTCATCTTGCTTGGCTAGCGTTTCTTTAATGAGGTTTCTTTGCTCAAATTTTGGCTTGAGATACTGAAGTTTGACATTCAGGAAATCATCGATTTGATTTCTAAAGAGTCCAGGTAGATCTCCTAAGGGGATATGAGCATCGTAGAGTGATTCATCTACGGTTTCTGTTGCCGAATAAAAGGTAATTTCTGGCATCGAGCGTTCAAAAATTGGTATTAAACGCGGGTCAATCTGCACCAATAGATTTGGCACCAATCGCTGCATCTCTAGTAGTAAGCCGCCAAAGAGAATATGCTCACTTACGCCCTGCTCTGCCCAAACTAATAGTTTTTTGGCTGTGCTACCGTTTCGCCACTTTGGCTTGCTAGTTTTTAAGGGCTGGGTTGTCAGGCCAAGGCCTTTCCAGCGCCAGTGATACATACCCCAACCCGATTGCAAATTACCATTGAGCAAATACAGCTTTGCCAGGCTATCGTGTGCCGCTCCTAACTGAGGGTCTAGAGCAATCGCCTTTTCTTGGCTCTCAATCGCAGGATAAATCAGGTTTAAGTCTTGATACGCCAGCCCTCGATTAACATAAAAGGTAGCGTCTTCTGGGTCTAACTCAATCGCTGTTTGATATTCTAGTAATGCTTGTTCATACTGCCCTAGCTCCTTAAAGAGATTGCCTCTGTTGGAATAGAGTTTGGCCATGGTTGGCGCAATGCTAATAGCGGCATTAATCGAGACCAAAGCATCTTCTTGGCGCTGGAGATTACGTAATGCCTCTGCAGCATTCGCGTATGTCGTCCAATTTCCAGCTTCAAGTGCGATGGAATGACGGCAGCACTCTAGTGCTAAAGCGTGCTGCCCTAGCTTCATCAGCGCATGGGCTGCATTATTAAAGCATTCTGGCATGGTTGAATTAATCTCAAGCGCTTTGGAGAGTAATTGCACTGCTCTTGAAGGATCTTCATCGGTAACTGCCACTCCGAGCATATGCAGAGCATCAAAATGATGAGGATCATTTTGAAGAATATCTTCGTAAAGTAATTTTGCTTGCTCTACTTCACCTTGCTGGTGAAATATGAAGGCTTTTTCGAAGGATGTACTCATGTGCTTTATTGAATCACTCAGTAGCTAGTTTAATAAACCGCATCATGATCACCAACATTGATCAAAACAATCTCATATTCAGTAATAATCATTTCAATAGTGACTCGGTATTTCAGATTGATCGAAATGCTTTGTAAGCCATCAAGCCTTCCAGATAAACTATGAAGACGCAGAGAAGGATGATGGGGATTGAGCTCTAACAGTTCCAATGCTTTGGCATACTGTGTTTCCACATCAGGATGACGCTTTAGAAACTTCGCAGCGCGCCGGTTGTATTGCTCAGTAAAGATTAACTGCCAACTCATTAGGCTGACTTGTTGATTTGCTTAAGACGTTTAATATGCTCAGCCACGGTTTCTTTAACAAAGCGTCCACCCGCCAAATCAGCCCTGGATTCAGCTAGTGCAGCCTCCAGTTCGCATTCACGTAAATATTGATATTGCTCCTGGCTCATCACCACATACTTCACCTGTCCACGCACGGATACAGGCGCTTCTAGTTGATCTAGTAAAGCTTCCTCAATGGCTTTTATGCCCTTAGTTTTTAAATTATTTGCTACGACGGTACCCATTATCACCCCCTTAATAACACTATTAATAGCATTGTATAGAATATTATTTATGCTGGCAAGGCTCTTGGTTGGGTAAAAATCAATGCCTAACATGGAGAGTTCAAATAGCGGCATTCATTGCGCGTCAATTTGCACAAGTGCCCGGGTACACTGCACTGCTCTTGAAGGATCTTCATCGGTAACTGCCACTCCGAGCTTATGCAGAGCGTCAAAATGATTGGGATCATTTTGGAGAATATCTTCGTAAAGCAATTTTGCTTGCTCTACTTCGCTTTGCTGGTGAAGGGTGAAGGCTTGTTGGAAGGTTGTATTCATAGGCTGTTTTGAATAGCTGGCTGGTTATCTAGCTTGCAAGCTTATAGTCACGCCGACGTTCGAAAGCTTGGTAACTCTCAGCCACTTGCGGATCCGCATATTGCGCTGAAGAATCTACCCCTGCATTGACCCCATCAAGGCCTGGCAAGATTGATATACATTCCAACCACTGATCTCGGTGAATTTTCTCACCAATGAATGGGCGCAAATATTGATCTAAAGCACCAGAATGGGGATATTCAATTTCATGAGTTAATGCTTCTAGATAAGCAGTCTTGTCAGTAGCAATCCAATCAATCGACATATTCGCACGAAAACATAACTCAGCATGAACAAGGAGCATGGCACGTCCATTGTTATCTAGAAATGGGTGACCAAATGCAAACATGCCCATAATAAATCCTGGCCTTACTGCCATTTGTTGTTTGTCTTGAGCGGATGAAAGCCCCTCCTCAATCGCACGCTGACAATCTTTTGGGTGGCAAAAGTACACCTCACCTTTGCTGATGGACCTATCTGGCAAAAGCGTATTTCGATCTTCACCAGCCCAAGGATAAAGACCTAAAAATAGAATGCGGTGAACCTCCAAAAAATCAGAGTACTCAATTCTTTTGCATTGTGCTAAAAAATCCAAAGCAATTGGTAACTGAGCACGAAATAGTTCGTGCTCCGCAATTTTAATGATTTCTATATCTTTTTCGCCAGCGGTGTTGCGCAGATAACCACGTGAAGCATAATCGCCAAATGGATCAAACACGCTTGAGGTCTTTATGGTGTTTGATTACCAGTGCCACCATATCTTTGGGGGTCATTTTTCCTGAGCGTGTAAGAGCGACCAGTAAATCATCGGTTGAGTCACTCTTTACTTTATCACCGGCTAATTCAGTAACTGAACTCGCCCAACGATCTGCATAGATGGGATTAAATACAACGCCCTCACTTTTTGCCAAACTCTTGACATATCGAGCGGTTGGCGTCAAACGAGTTCGCTTACTGAGGCGTATGAATTGATCGCGCAAGTTTTTTACTCTCAAAGAAGCGCTTGCTAGCAACGCTTCCTTACCCAATTCCAACACCTTAGAAGGCTTAGCGTAAACACCTCGATCTAGCTTTTCAATAAGGCCACTATCAACCAAAGAACGCAGGGCATCAGAAACTTGACTAGGGCTGCCAAAAGACTTGGTGTCTAAGCGCAATAAAAGCCCATCTCGACGCGGGCGAAGGGATTGCAAGATGCGGCCTTTAATGTCCATGTGGTTATTGTAATTTAGATGTAAATATAAAGCAATATCAATAACTTAAAGAATTACTATATGCCGGTTTAAAGATCCATAAATTGGGGGGATAGTGTTCAATGCCGCATAAGACTAGATATTTTTCCACATCCAAACATCATCTCAACTTCAGCATATTTTTACTCGCCTCAATCCCCTGCTCGATCACGATTTGATAAGGAGCAGCTAGTGTGGGTAGCATCAACATGATTACTAAGAATCCAACCAATAGGGTTAGTGGAAAGCCGATACCAAAAATATTGAGCTGCGGTGATGATCTTGTCAAAATACCTAAAGCTAGATTAGTAATGAGTAACGTCGCCACAATCGGTAGTGAGAGTTGCAAAGCGATACTGAATAGCTTAGCGCCCCACAGAGCAATCATCATGCCATCCACCATATGCGCTTGTGCTGTGACGGGGAAGTCATAAAAGCTCTGCAGCAATGCAGAAATCATGATCAAGTGGCCATTCATACTTAGGAAGACTAAGAGTGCCAAGATACCCATGAGCTGACTAATCACCACGGTTGTGCCGCCTGACTGAGGATCGTAATTGGTTGCAAAACCAAAGCCCATGGTCATGCCACTCACCTGCCCGGCAAACTCAATCGCACTAAAGATAATCTGCGCCATAAAACCGATTGCCAAGCCTATGATCAATTGCTCGGCAACAATCAAAACACCACTCAAGGAGAGTAAGTCAATGTCTGGCATTACTGGTGCTGCAGGCGCAATCACCATGGCGAGCAAAATACCCATAGCCACTTTAATTTGCGGTGAGACAGCTTGATTACCAAAAAAGGGGGCGATGGCTACAAAGCCCAGAATCCGCGTGAGCGGTATTAAGATCGTGACAACCCAAGCTTGGATGAGTTCGCTATTGAGCGTCAGCATGGGTAAGAATGAATGGTGTTAGCCCATCAAGAGCGAGAAATTACTAAACATACCCCGCATATAGGTCACTAATACTGAGATCATCCAAGGCCCTGCGATGAGGAGTGTCAGCAAGATACCCAGCAGCTTTGGAATAAAAGACAAAGTCGCTTCGTTAATTTGAGTGGCTGCTTGAAATACCGAAATAATCAAACCGACTAGCAGAGAAACTAAGAGCAAAGGTGCGCCGACTAGTAAGGTGGTCTCCATTGCAAGGCGTCCGATATTCATTACTGATTCTGGTGTCATGACTTTTGTCCTGGTCCTATTATTTATTTTTTCTATTTTTTATCTGTTTGATTATTTAGTTTTTGCTGCCACCACTTAGGATGCAAAGCTAGCTGCTAAGGAGCCCAATAAGAGCTGCCAGCCATCTACCAATACGAATAGCATCAGCTTAAAGGGCAAGGAAATAATCGCCGGCGAGACCATCATCATGCCCATGGCCATCAGCACACTGGCGACCACCATATCAATGATCAAAAAAGGAATAAAAATACTAAAGCCAATCTGAAAGCCGGTTTTTAACTCACTGGTCATAAAGCTAGGCACCAAAACACTCATCGGAATATCTTCAGGTGAGGCAACTTTCTTGCCAGACATATTTAAGAACAAAGCCAGATCGGTTTCACGGGTTTGTTTGAGCATGAACTCTCTAATCGGGACTGAACCTTTTTCTAAAGCCTGCTGCATCGTGATCTTGTTTTCATTGAGCGGCTGATACGCCTCGTTATAGACTCGATCAAACACCGGGCCCATCACAAAGAAGGTTAAGAATAGCGCTAAGCCTAATAAGATTTGGTTTGGTGGGGTTGCTTGCGCACCAATCGCCTGGCGCAAGAGTGAAAGCACAATAATGATGCGGGTAAAGCTGGTCATCATTAATAAGACGGTTGGCAAAAAGGATAATGAAGTCAACAGAATCAGAGTCTGCAGACTCAAGCTATAGTTTTGACTGCCACCAGGTCCAGCGGAGCTGGATAAAACATTCAATGATGAATTATTGGCTGCATAACTGGGAATCGTGTAGAAAATACAAGCCAAGGCAAAGCCCAAGCACAGCGCCCAAAATATAGTCTTGGCATTGAGATGGATGGGCTTTATTTCATTGAGATCATTCATTGCCATCACCCACTCTGAGGACTTTACGTAAAAAACGCTTCACATTTTCTTTATGAAACTTGGCAGAATTGGTTTGAGGCTTAAAACTGCTTTGTATATTGCGCGGCTCTTCTTGGTATTTAGATGAAGGAGTTGACTGCTCTTCATCAAATTCAGATCTGAATTGAAAACGGGGTTCGGATTGGCGTTGCTCACGACCGCCCTGCTTAGTAGATGGTGCAGTCTCATCTTCATAGAATGGCGCTTCATCGTAGCCATCACTAAAGTCAAGATCTGCCACCTTAAAGTTGGCCAAGCTATTGACCTGACCTGAAGCCACGCCAACAACCACCCAATTGCCACCAATTTCAACGACTACCACACGCTCACGCGGACCGACACTCACGCCACCGACAATTTTGGCAACCGATTGATTGCCAATCTTGGCATGATTGAGTTTTTTCATCGCCCACGCTAAACCAGCGATTAAGGCTAATACCAATAACAAACCCAGAATCACTCGAAATGGTCCACCGTCAGACTCTGGAACACGAGTGACCTGAGCTAGCGCTACTTCAGCAAAGAAGAAGCTTGCGAGTATTGCCCAGTTTGGTGTTTTCAGGATGGTCATCGTGCTGTTTTCTGGCTTATTGAGCTTGTATGGTTTGATGATTGATTGATTTATTTATTAAGCTTGCGAATACGCTCGATTGGGGTAATGATTTCAGTCAGGCGAATACCAAACTTTTCATTAATTACGACCACTTCACCTTTAGCAATCATCGTGCCATTGACGAGGATATCCATCAAATCGCCAGAGTTAGCATCTAATTCAACAATAGAGCCCTGTGTCAGTTGCAAAAGTGACTTAATTGGAATTTTGGTGCGGCCGATTTCTACCGAGAATTGGACCGGAATATCTTTAATGAATTCCAAATCCTTTTCTTGTGGCAGGGACTTGTCGGCCCCTTCCAACTCATTAAATACTTCGGCACCCGTTTGATTGCCGGATTCAATTTCATTTGCCATCATTGGCTCCTTTAATATATTCAGATGCGTCAGGTTTCAAGAGTTTTTCAACTCGCAATGCGTATTGATTGTTATAAATGCCATAACGGCAAGATAAGACAGGCACGTTATCTACCGTTACCGGTATTTCTGCTGAATAAGGGAAGGGAATGACGTCGCCGCTCTTTAAGGCAATGATTTCTTCCATCAGCATGGTTTTATTGCCTAAATTAGCAACCACCTCTACTTCAACTGCTTCTACCTGTTGAAGCAAGGTCTCTTCCCAAACATGATCATGCTCAGCAACCATACCCTGAGTCTGGGATGTCAGAATATCCATGATTGGCTCGAGCATCATATAAGGGATGCATAAGTCAATCTCGTAGCTGGCTTCACCAATCACCAGTGTAAATGTGGTGGTTGACATCAATTCACTTGCCATAGCGATATTCACAAATGACAAATTCATTTCTGAGCTCACGTGATCACATTCGATCTCGTAGGCCGGGGCCCATGCTTCTTGATATGAAGCAAAGAAAGTCTTTAATAAAGTACCCACAATCCGCATCTCAGTAGCCGTGAACTCGCGACCCTCGATGGACACTGGGAAGCGAGCTCCACCGCCAAAAAGATTATCGACGGTGTACAACACCAAATTGGGATCGATGATCAACAAACCAGTACCACGTAGTGGTTTGAGTTTGATCAAATTAATATTACTTGGTTGACTATGTTTGGATAGTAGCTCACCATACTTACAGGTTGTTGTTGCTGAGGTCTTTACTTCTATAAGCGTGCCAAATAAGTTAGAGGCGGTAATTCTCAGCAAACGAATAAAACGTTCATGAACCGTTTCAATCGTGGGCATACGGCCACGAACTAGGCGCTCTTGGGTGCCTAAATTAAAAGTCTTCGCTGGTGCACCCTGCAGGCTTTGCTCCTGCATTTGAGCATTTTTTTGCTCTTCAGTGAGCTCAACGTCTTTTAACAGCTCGTCAAGTTCACCTTCGGTGAGATTCTCATCTGCCATGATGGGCTCTTACTTACTGAATAATGAAAGAAGTGAAATAGACGCCAGTGATTTTTTGTTCTGTCTCACTACCGCTAAATGGTTTTTGGAGTTGCTCAATAATCTCAGTCATCAAGGCATTCTTACCTTCAACTGAAGTGATTTCTGAAGCTTTTTTATTGGTGAGAATTAACAAAATACGACTTCTCAACTCAGGCATACGCGCTTTCAAACTGGCGCTCATCTCTTCAGAAGGCACTTGTAAGTTCAAAGTAGTTTGTAGGTATTGTTGCGGCTCTGTACTCTCAGGGCGCAAGTTCACTGTGAACACTTCCAAAGGTACAAAAATCTGGAGTTCTGGAACCTTTGGCTTGGAGGATTCTGCCGACTTAGAATCGGCTTTCATGACCAAGAAATAGTAAGCTGCCCCGCCACCGATGGCCAATGCGAGCACCACACCTAGGATGATGAATAACATCTTTTTAGATTTGGGCTTAACCGGTTGTTCGTTCTCTGCCATTTACCGCTCCATTGTGAAAATTATTCCTCATTATCAATGGAATTGATGACACTAGATACTTAGAAAAGAGGGAGAAACACCCCTTATAAAGGCGTTTAGAGGCTATTTTTGAAGCTTCTTAAGAGGTTTACTGGAGACTAAATTCCCTTAAAAGGGAGTATTCAGTAAAACTTAGGCCGAAGTAATGAAACTAGCCCCTGGGAAGGCAGCAGGCTGAGCTTGATAAGGGTGACGTGGCATCATTTGACCGGCAGAAGCAGTCATACCAGCTAATGCAGACATCTCATTTTTAGGCGTACTCGGGGTTTGTGAGCTCAGTAAACCATGTAACAAAGTACTGGCTGCTGCATCACCCAATTTAGAAATACCAAAAGAGGCGCCAGGCATGGCAACGGAGGCAACTGCTAAACCACCAGACAGCGTTTTACCTAAAAAGCTACCCAATCCATCCATAAAACTGGATAAAGGCTCGCCCACAGAAGATTTGCTATTTCCGGGTGCACCATGAAATTCAGCAGAAACCCCTTTAGCTAGAAAGCCGGAGTTCAGTGAATTACCAAAAGAGCTAGGTAGGTTGCCTAAATTAGTCATCATCTGATTTTAGAGGGATGGGCAGGATTCAAATCGGAGAATAAAGGGGGTTTTTGCTCTCAATTCTGAATTTTGTGCAGGCTCTAGAAGGATGATTTGACTATTCATGACCAGCTTCAAAGCTTATCTTGCCACTGAATCGGCGAGCCAACATGCTCATATTCCTCAGTCTGAGGGTTATAAAAAGTCATTGCCCAACTAGGATACTCACGGGTGCTAATTTCACCCTCCTGGATCACGCTTACTAGGGTGTGACGAGAATCTTGCTCAATTTTGCCAAAAAGTCCTTTCACAGCCAACTCCTCACCTTCGAGGACTTCCATGAAATTACCATCCTTAAATACCAACATACCAGTGATACCCACCTTGGTATTTTCACTGCTCATCACAAAAGCCATATCCAGAAACTTTTCTCGAGTAAAAGTCTCTGTAGCAGAGCTGACGTAGATGAGTTGATAAATAGCCATAAAAATTAGACGAATACGCTAACAGTGCCATCGTACTGCATCGGCAGGCCCTGAGCTTTGCTACCCTTGGGTGCTTGATCATTGAGCACTTGGCTCAAAGCATTTTGATGTTCTGATGAAAGGTCAAAATTGGCACCAGACTCGGCCTGAGAAGCTAGAGCGCTCGCCTGACTCTCTTCATAACTAAGCCCAGAGCGGACATCCGCCTGCTCCAAAACGAGATCTGCTTGACTCATCGAGCTACGCAACTGCTCTAAGCCGTCTTGCAAGGCTTGGCGTACATCGGCATTGTTCGATACAAAAGTCGCATTCACCTGATGATCTTTAACGGTAATCACAATTTTTAGAAGTCCAAGATTGTCAGGATTGAGATTTAAAACAGCTAAATGCATATTAGCACCAACCATCAAAATCATTCTCTGTGAGATCTCCTCGCTCCACTGTAAAGAACCAAACTGGGCATGCACTTGACCATGCACCGTATTGGCTTGAATAGGTGCATTACCAAACTCTGATTCACCACCAGTATCCGCTTGACTGCCTTGCCCCTGATTTTCTGATGCAGAGATTCCCATGGCAGTAATCGCCTCGGTTGCTAGATTTGTACTCTTTTTAGCTGCCAACTGATCTTTCTCTGGCATCTCAAACGTCGCATTTTTGGATAGCGCTTGGGTAGGACCTTGGCGTCTAGCCTGCGCTTGCAGAATCTCAGCATCAGCATTCAACCCCGGCTCTCTCGAAATCACCCGCATATTTTTGGCTTGCGCTTGCATTTCAGCTAGCTTGGCATAAGCGAACTCAGTACGAGGCTGCGTAATCTGAGGATTTTGCACTGTGCTTGTCTGAACAGAATGGATCTCGCCTGCCTTAGCAATGTTGATAAAGGCATCGGCTTGCCTACTCACAGCAGCCCTCACCTCTTCCTGGTGAGAATTATCCTTGGCTTGCAATTTGCTAGCCTGCACAACATTAGGCGAAAGTAATTGCGCGGTATTCACCGTGTTTTTAGCATCTAGCTCTTGAAATACTTTGACTTGAGAAGAAAGTAATTGACTAAAGATGGGCAAAGTCGCTGCACCCGCTTTAGCATTAGAAGATCCGCCAGCCTCCTGCCCAACACTATTGTTGAGTAAGGATTGGGTTTGCGCTTTGAGATCAATATTCATGGCGATCTTTTTTATACACCAGAGTGATTGGCCGATAAAAAGCGGCGTTGATTGCTACTGAACTCATCCATTTGCTTCTGCTCGCGCCTATTCGCTAACTTTTGCATTTGCAATTGATTTCTTTCGATGATGACTTCGTATGATCTTTTTTTAGCCTGACATTTTTGCCAGTACGCTAAATGGTGTTTGACGATTTCTTCGTATTGATGAATGGCACCACCCTGACTAACGATGGCCTGATCTAAATTCTTCAAGAAGAGCATGTAATTTTGCAGATCTGTAGCGCTAACCCCTTCAAGTGATAAAGCATTGCGCTGAGCAATATATTCATCGCGATAGGTTTGCAAGCGAGTTTCTTGTTCACGCGCCTGCGCGACATCACGATTCGCTTTAGCTAATCTTTCGGCTGCCTTATCCAGATTTCGTTTAGAAAGCTCTAAGAGGGTATTCATGCCATTCAGAGTGTTCGCCATGCTTAGCCTTGCTGCGTAATAATCTGATTAAGCTGCTCAATACTTTCCTGGGTGTTGCACTGTGTCGCAAAATCTTGCTGCAAGAAGCTTTCAATCATTATGCGTTTCTGAATCGCTTCATCCAAAACGGCATCCGCTCCAGGTACATAAGCACCCACATTGATCAGATCTTGATTGCGACTATATTTCGAGCTGAGCTGTTTGAGCTTACGAGCCGATTGTTGATGTTGCGTATCCACAATACTATGCATGACGCGACTAATCGACTGCTCAATATCAATGGCTGGGTAGTGCCCTGCTTCGGCTAAAGTTCTATCTAGCACAATATGGCCATCTAAAATCGCTCGTGCTGAATCGGCAATCGGATCTTGTTGGTCATCACCTTCTGTCAAGACAGTATAAAAAGCAGTAATCGAACCACCACCAACATCACTATTGCCAGCACGCTCAACCAACTTAGGGAGTTTTGCAAATACCGAAGGCGGATAACCCTTAGTTGCAGGCGGCTCACCGAGAGCCAAAGCGATTTCACGTTGCGCCATAGCAAAGCGGGTTAATGAATCCATGATCAGCAATACATGTTTACCTTGACTACGGAAATGTTCTGCAACCGTGGCTGAATAATTAGCGCCTTGCAAACGCATGAGGGGTGAAGCATCCGCAGGCGCTGCAATCACCACTGACCGTGCTAAACCAACCTCACCCAAAATATGCTCAATGAATTCTTTTACTTCGCGGCCACGCTCACCAATCAAGCCGACGACGATGACATCAGCATCGGTATAGCGGGCCATCATGCCAAGCAGCACACTTTTACCAACGCCGGAGCCTGCAAATAGGCCCATCCGCTGACCACGTCCTACTGTCAGCAGACTATTAATTGCCTTCACACCAACATCTAAAATAGTGTCAATCGGAGCACGCTTTAAAGGATTAATCGGCTCTGACTGCAAAGGAGCAAAATGATCCGCCTGTAGAGGGCCTAAGCCATCTAAAGGCACGCCTGCGGCATCAAGTACACGACCCAAGAGATGATCGCCCACTGGCAAGCGGGTTACACGAGTTTCACTCTGATTAGAATCATCATTGAGATCAAAGGGCTTATGAAATTGTGAAGTACGCACTGGTATAGACTTCAAGATCACTTTGGCGGATGGAGCAATACCTTCGATATTGCTTTGAGGCATCAAAAATAAGCGTCCATGATCAAAGCCAACGACTTCGGCTTCAACCTGCTGTCCATCACCCATTGGAATCACGCAAACACTACCAATCGGTAAAAATATGCCACCCGCTTCAATCACTAAACCAGTCACCTTCGTGACACGTCCAGCCACTTCAACATTATCGACAGTCGATACTGCGCTAGAGCAATGACGTAAATAATTACTGAGAAGCCCGTCTAGATTCAGGTGAGCATGATCACTGCCGATTGAATCCAAGGGGTTCGCGATGCTCATGATTTCTCCACCAGCCAATCATGGTTCTGACCTAAGGCATCACAAATTAAGCGCCAGCGATTTTCATGCGTAGCATCTACGGTGTTGCCTGATGTTTCAATGATGCAAGCGCCACGCTCAATCCGAATATCTTCTTCTATCTGCCAATTACTTAATTCAGCTTGTAAATATTTCTGCACAATCTGCACATCTTCAGGGTTTAACTTGAGATGGAGTGGCCCTTCGCTATCGATCAGGCTATTGGTAGCTTGTCGCAATATGGGTAAGATGGCTTCTTGATTGATCTTGAGATGCTCTTTGAGCATTGCTTTAGCAATATCTAGAGATAAGGCTAATACGTCTTCACACAAGACCTTACTTTTCTCTTTGGCGGTATTCGAAAATCCATTCATCAGATTTTTCAAATCGGCTTGTTCAACTGCCAATTTTTCATTCGCCATATTCATGCCGGCTTCGTGACCGCTTTTCATGCCACGGTCATAGCCATCCAAATAGGCTTTATCTAAAATCTCCTTGATTTTCTCAGGAGAAAAACTCATCGATTGAGCAGGACTAGGTTCGGGCTTAACAGCCGGCTTAGTTGGGATCAGATCAGTAAAAAAGGATTCGCCTATTGCTTTAGGCCAGGCGCGAGAAGTTTCCATATTAGAGATAATCCTCACCGCCTCCGGCACCCGGCAACATCACTGAGCCATCTTCGATCAAGCCCCTGACAACAATCAGAATTTCTTTTTGCTGTGCTTCCACTTCAGAAAGTTTGACAGGGCCTTTGTTTTCTAAGTCGTCGCGCATCATATCGGCTGCACGAGATGACATGTTCTTGAAGATCTTTTCACGCAACTCAGCGCTAGCGCCTTTGAGAGCAGTTACCAAGGCATCAGATTGAACGTCACGCAAGATGGTCTGAATACCACGATCATCAATGTTGATGATGTCGTCAAAGGTAAACATTTCATCATTAATCTTTTCTGCAATTTCAATATCGTATTCTTTAATGCGATCCATCAGCACTTGCTGCGGAGCTTGGCCAATATAGTTCATGATGTCTGCAGCCGCACGAATGCCGCCAATTTGTTTTTTAGTGGAAGTCTGAGCTCCACTCAATAAACGGGCCAGTACCACATTTAACTCTTTGAGCGCTTGTGGCTTCACTTCTTCTAAAGTAGCAATACGCAACATCGTATCTTTGCGTAAATCTTCATTAAACAAGGTCAGAATTTGAGAAGCCTGCTCAGGCTCAAGATGCACCAAAATCGTGGCAATAATTTGAGGATGCTCATAACGGATAAGATCAGCGACAGCTGTTGCATCCATCCACTTGAGGTTATCAATACCCTCTGAATCTTTATTTTCTAGAATGCGCTCAAATAGACCTGAGGCAGTTTCTTGCCCCAATGCCTGGGTTAAGACATTGCGGGTAAACGAATCGGTGTCAATATTAAGAGAGGCACCTTCACCAGCATAGCTAAAAAAATCCCGTAGCGTATCAGCTACCGTAGCCTGCTCAACCCTACGTAGGGTAGTCATGACGGCACTCAACTTTTGCACATCTCGTGGAGAGACGTGCTTCATCACCTGTGATGCGCCCTCTTCGCCGAGAGCTAACATCAAAATAGCAGCTTTAAGAACGCTACTTTCGTTTGGATTTGTTGCCATTAGCTATTTCCTACCCAACCCGCAACCACATCAGCTACTACTTTTGGATTTTCCTTAGCCAAAGCTTGAATGGTCTTGAGGTCTTTTTGATATGGCGTCAATTTTGGTATGGGTCTGCCATTTTCGTCAAAACTACCATCAAGCGTAGTCGGGGCCTCATCTGGCGCCAATAAATTGGCTAGCATCGGTTTAATTGCTTTGCGATACATAATGAATAGCACGATTAAGCCGACCAGAATTTGACCAATATTTTTGGCCATTTCGATATACACAGGATCTTTCCAGACAGGTAATTCAGATACATCAGCCTCTTTAGCAGGGGTAAAAGGGGTGTTCACCACGCTTAAAGTATCGCCTCTCGTTTCATTAAAGCCCATTGCTTGTTTGGCCAAATCGATAATCTGCTGCTTTTCAGCATCATTTAAAGGGCGTGTAGTAGGCTTGCCTTCAGCATCAACATCAGCCTTGTTATTAACAACGATACCTACTGATAAACGCTTCACCCCGCCCATGGATTTTTGGGTAAACGAGATCGTTTTATCAATTTCATAATTCGTAATCGAATTTCTTTGCGTGCTCATCGGATTTTGAGCAGCAGCATTATTGGCTCCGGCGCCGGCACCAGCAGCAGCGCCGCCAGGAGCTGCATTATTAGTGGTGTTCAGAGGAGCAGTTGCATTTGCGGGAGGCTGATTACTTAAAGCACCTGGTACGCCACCATTGGTCGATCCTGAAGGCACAATCGATTCATTAGTCTGCAAGCTACGTATAACGGCAACCTCAGGCTTTTGATTTGGCTTGTAAATTTCATTAGCCTCTTCGGTATTTGAAAAATCAATTTCGACATTCGCCTCAGCGCGCACATTTTTCTCGCCCACAATCGGAGTAATAATCGCCTGTACTCGCGACACAATATTTTTTTGCAAGTCCTCAACATATTTGAGTTGGTTTGCATCTAGAGTTTTTGAACCGCCTTTTTTGGCATCAGAAAGCAAGCTACCAGTCTGATCAACGATATCAACGCTGGCTAGACTTAAATTTGGGACGCTACTAGAAATTAAATGGGCTATTGCACTGACTTGATTTTGGTCTAGGGTACGACCTTGCATTAACTTCACTAAAACGGATGCCGTTGGTTTTTGCGCATCACGCACGAACACGGACGTTTTAGGGATAGCTAAATGGACTCGAGCACCCTCAACCCCAGAGATGGATTGAATACTACGCTCTAATTCACCCTCTAAGGCACGTTGAAAGTTGACCTGTTCTACAAATTGAGAAACTCCAAACTTTTGGTTTTCCAGAAGCTCAAAGCCAACATTGCCGCCTCTAGGCAAACCCATAGCTGCTAGTTTCAAACGGGTCTGGTACACCAATTCGGCTGGCACCAGAATGGAAGAGCCACCATCCGCTAATTTATAAGGAATGTTTTGCTGTTCTAAAACAGACACGATGGCACCGCCATCTTTATCGTTGAAATTAGAGAACACGACCTTATATTTAGGTCCCTGACTCCAGATCCAAAAGACGGCCATGATTGCAATCACCGCAGCAATACCCGCGGACAGCAGCACTTTTTTACTAGTGCCCTGCAAATTTAAGCGCGCTAACAAGCTTTCCATAACAATTTTCCCGACCTACTAGTGATATGAAAAGGCAGATTGAAGATCATTCTGGAAACTGATAAGATCGGTTTTTTGCATGATTTGTCCAATACGCCCTAAATAAATATGATGTTAGACGTCATTATGAATAGGGAAATTTCATTTCAATTGAAGGAATAAGGCCTTTTTTTCCTTCTTATTGCCAAAACTGCCGCCATTCTTTACTGCTACATTACTTCCATTGAAAAGTTTCAGTGAGGAGTTCCATCATGAGTGTCGGCGCTATTGATTCAGGGCGTATTCAAGCAATGTTGGCCCAATTAAAGGCTGCGTCTTCTGCCGCCCCTGCAAACCTAGCTACCCCAATTCAGGGCCTAGATAGTATTAAGGGAATTAACAACGGGGATGGCCCAAAGTCTGCCCCATCGATTGATTTTGCTACCGCGCTGAAGTCATCCCTTGACCAAGTAAACCAAAGCCAGACTAAGGCAGTTGAGCTAGGTAAAAACTTTGCTCTCGGTGACGATAGTGTCAATCTCTCCGATGTCATGGTAGCAACACAAAAGGCCAGTCTGTCATTTCAAGCAACTGTTCAGGTTCGTAATAAGCTCGTTTCCGCCTATCACGACATCATGAATATGCAGGTGTAATACCCTGTCACCAGTGTAATAGTGACAATTAGCTCGTTATCTTTTGTTGGGTAGCCTCAGTCAACTCAGCACGCGAGTAATGAGAACCCACAACATCACCCACTAGATAGACGATCACATCTACAGCAAAGTTTCGTAACTGCGCTCTGCTGGTAAAGGTTTTTCCCATGGAGAATAAAGCTAATACTTCCTTAGGGTTCACAGATCTGAGCTTGGGGTGTAGCGAATTGCACATCTCCATCATATGCACTAGGGCTTCGCCCGCATTTGCATTTTGCATAAAATGGGCGTTATAAGCAGCGCTCATTTGCAAAATTAGGGTGCTCTCAATGGATACAGACATATTCTCAATTCATACAATATAGGTTTGAAACTCAATGACTATGCTGACTACTGATATTTTAGCAATCCATTGCATTACTCTATCAGGTAATTCCCTAAGCCTGCTTTTCGAGCTGATATAGCCACGCCAGAATTTCTGCTACCGCCTGATATAAAGCCGGAGGTATATTCTCATCAAGATCGACCTGCATGAGCAAGCCCACCAGATCCTTTGATTCATGAATATAAATCTGATGTTCTTTCGCCTTGGCAATGATTTGCTCGGCCACTAAGCCCTTCCCGCTTGCCAATACCTTAGGGGCAAATTCACCATGCTCATAAGTCAAAGCTACCGCCTGCTGTAGATTCTTAGCCTTATCCATGTGCGATGACCTCCATCGCTTTAAGCTCCTGACCATTAGCATTAAAGGTATTCTTGAGATCTGATAATTCTTGTTTGAAGAGATTTTCAGTCTGCGACTTCTCAGCTTTAAGTTGCACACTTAAGGCCTTATCCCGCAAGGTCAGACGAGCCTGCACTTTACCTAAGTTGGGTAAATCTAACTCAATCACACTCACAATGGTTTGAGCGACACCTTCCTCTGAGACCGTTCGGGGTGACTGCTCTTCCTCATAAGTCAATTGCCAATACATTGGCTGCCCTGGCCAAATATTGCCGCTCCAGCGAATCGTCTGATTCTCCAAAGCATCTAACTGTTTATTCACAACTTGTGACGCATTAAAGTTAGGACGATTTTGAGGCTCTTTCATCAATGCATTTAAAGGCCACTTCCCTTTAGCAAAATTCGCCAGATGGGATTCATAAAAGAGCCCGCTCATGATGATGGCGTTTTGCAATTGGGCTGCCGTGAGTTGTGAGTTCAAGGGGCTTTGCATTAAAGGGGGCAGCAAACTCTCTACCTTCGAAAGCTGTCCTTGTAACTGAGCTTCGTCTTGCAATTGTGTAATCAGCAAGCTAGTGCCGCTCAAAATCACATTCTCAAAAGCAGATTGATTAGCACCAGTACTTAATAATAGAAAGGTAGGGTTTGGATCGCTGCCGAGAAAGCGAAAATGCAGTACATCCCCTACTACAAAATTACTACCCAGCTTCATGCCGAATACTTGTTCGCCAATTTGTACCTCAGCCGTTCCAGCAGGATCAAAAGAAACAATTTTTCCGACGTACTCTAGACCTACCTTGAGGGCAGGCTGGCTAGACTGCCCGATTGCCGTTGGCGCGATTGCTGGATTGATACCACCAATCGGATTGATAGCCATGAATGATCTACTTATTTCTTGAAAGACTGGCCATTCATGATGTCAGTCAAGCGCAACATCCAAGGCTGCATTAAATCCATAATTTCTTTATCGTTAGATAAGATAGTTTTAAGGCAAGCAATTTTTCGCTCAAGAGCTTCAGGAGTAAGTGGAGCTTGCTCACCATGCACCGGAATTTGATGAATATAGCCCTGACACAAAATCTCTAATTTACCGTAGCCATCCCAATCTTTTTGACGAGCAGCTTGCAACATCTGCTGACTGATTTCAGTCACAGCTTCATAGAGGGAGAGCATATCGCTATTGGGCATTAAATTTTTGACTTGTAAAAGCGATTGCGATGATCGTAAGAAAACCTTGTTTATCCAATATAGATACTACAAAACTTTGAGTCTAGACAATTCCAATATAAGACCTGTAAAAGCGGTTTAACTAGATTAATTAGGGACACCAATAGCAACTTTTATACTGCAAAGACCCGAATTAAGCCAATAAATTGTTTTTAATTGCGTAATGCACTAATTCTGCATTCGTTTTCATACCCATCTTTTTCAGCGTACGAGTGCGGTACATGCTGACCGTTTTCGGCGAAAGGCTGAGCTTTTCAGCAATTGCATTGACGGTCAATCCAGTAGCCACCATCATCATAAATTGATGCTCGCGGTCAGATAGGCATTGATGCGGGTCTGCAGCAGTCTGGGCATCCCCAAAGCGTTCCGCTAAAATTTCTGCAACGACAGGGCTGATATATTTCGCACCGGTTGCAACGCGACGAATCGCTAAGACCAACTCCTGAGTGGGTTCACTCTTCGTGATATAGCCCAAGGCACCCGCAGATAAAACCCGAGCCGCATACTGAGAAGGTGGATGCATTGAGAGCACCAAAATCGGTAGCTTTTGATTATTGCGACGAATCGATTTAATAACCTCAATACCATTGCGGTCCTGCAAATCAATATCGAGTACCAAACAATCCAATTCAGGATTGTCGGCTAATTTAACAGCCTCTTTACCTGACTTGGCCTCGGCCACAACTACGATACCAGGGTGTGTATTGAGCACCTGGACTAGACCCTCACGAATGATCGCATGATCATCTGCAAGGGCAATACGTAGGTGCTTCATTAATGTCATAAAAGCCGTCTCAATTTAGTTTTATGACATTCTAACGAAATCTTCAGAATTGCCAAAAATGGCAAAATTACCAGTACATCAGCCCTTCACCGCACTCATCTGCCGATCAAGCTCATTGGTCCAATGGATTGCCTGAAGCTGCAAATCCGTGAGAGATTGTGCTGAAATTCCCAAGTGACTCCTAGAGGCTTCCATGCGACCAAAGTCAGCTGCCTCAATCGCATCCGTCAAGACGAGTAATTGACCCAAAATACCTTCATGATGCAAGAGCGCATTTTGTAAATGCTCAGCTAGGTGAATATGCTTGAGCACTTCTTCCAAAGTTTGACCGGTGACCTTGTGCGCCAAAGAAAGGAGGCCCACTACAAAAGCCTGATCACTTAATCCTGGCTGAGTAATATCCTCATGCTGTGAGAGTAGTTCAATTAAACGGGCACGGTTCACGACACGACGCTGGAGTTCTGAAGTGGCAGCATTCCCTGCTTCTGTGTAGATGAGGAGCAACATCCACTGCAATAGTTGCTTTTGGCCCAAGGTAACCAAAGCCTGACGTACCGAACTAATTTGTAAATGCCCTGCTACACCAACAGAATTGACTAAGCGAAACAGTCCCAATGTGAGATCGGGGTTGGCCTTAAACAGAGGCTCTAAAGTCGCAATGCCCTCATCCTTAAATAGGAGTCCGACAATTTTCATTAGACTGACTTGCAGTGCTTGCGGTTTTTTACTGCGCATTACTAAAGGCTGGGAAAAATAAGGTCCGCTAAATAAACTAAAACCCTGTGCCTTACAAGCCGCTAAATCTTCACCAGTCTTAACTAGTGTTGCCCAAAAAATCGGGTTTGCTAATTGACGAACCCGGCTCATCAAATCAGCAGTATTTTCAGGTGAAGTGTTTTGTAGGTTTACCTTAACAATGTCAATCAAAGGCAAAATAGCGTCGATATTCTCTACTACGCCCTTTGCTGGAGTTGCATCGCTCAAGCTAGTATCTACAAGCGCAATCCGAAATCCAGCAGTTTTTAGGTCTTGTAAGCGCTTGAGCATTTCTGCATTGAGAGAAACGTCTGGCAAGATTTCTAAAATGATGCGCTGCGCAGGCAGAATCTCCAGGGTATTACTCTTGAGTAACTTCTCAGTGACATGAATAAAACCATCGGCCGAACCGAGCACGCCTTCTAAACCAAAGTGACTCATCGAATTGACAATCACTTGGGTGATTGTTGCTAAATCATCAGGTCGCCCTTCATCTACGCTTTCTCGGGAACGGAAAAGCATTTCATAGGCCATCACCCTGCCCGAGCTATCAAACACGGAATTGCGCGCAAGAAAGATTTCGGAGGTGCTTAAATCCACAGAAGACTCAGTAGTCGCAATCATATGATCCTTGTTGAAAGGTGCCCCAGCCAGCTAATGGACGGACTTTGGCTATCCTGATAAATAAGCTACCAATGTAGAGGAAAGGGGGGATTTTCAATTCGAAGAATAAGGCCACTTTTTCGGGCTTATTCTCAAGATTCCAGGTTTAACCTGAACTGAGCCTGATAATTGACTATTAAACCTTGATATTGACCAGGGTGCCTGTACCGGAGGCAGCCATTAACTGAACTGGCAAAGGTGCTTTTTGAGCACCAGGCATCTTTTCGCTATTGTGATACGGGTCAACTTGGCCCGATTTTCTGTACTCATCAAGAGCCAAAGAGGCTGACTTAATTTCATCCGTACGGCTTGACTTGATGGAGTTATCTATCTTTTCAAACAGGGCATCTGGGCTAACGCCACCGCCAACACCACGCAACTCAATCAAAGCCTGTTGAGCAGCAACTACATCACCATTGCGCAAAGCAGCAGCCAACGCGCCCAAGTACCCTTGGCGTGCTTGTGATTCGCTGGCTGATGAATAACTAGAAACAGCAGCCGAAGGTGTTATTTGCATATTCATATAACCTCCTCTAACCTTGCTATCCTTTCAAATCGTGCAATGAAACCTTAAAATTCGACCCAGGCTTACATAACTTACAAGTCCTCACCATCTTTTACGTCCCATAAACTCAAAACTTAAGCTCAATGACTAGAAATTTCTAATTATTATGGCTAATATTTCTTAAGATATTGATTTAATTGATTATTTATTATTATCTAGAGCGGCAATTTGGGCTGCAATATCCATCGATTCTTGGCTAGCTTGCAAAATAGCCTGGATTTTCTTCTTAATGGGATCAGAGCCCGATTCACCAAGAGAGTGCATTAATAACTCAGCATTTAAGCGAATAGCAAGCAATGGCTGACCCAAATCATGCAACAGAGTCTCTATTTCGGTTCTTTGATCCATTGCGTATCTATTTTTGACGGCAAAACTAGTTACAGGTCTTTTTATTGCCCTGCACAACGCAATTGCTGCCGTTGGAATAAATGGTGCGATTGCCGTTCGTCACAGAACTTCCGCCAGGGGAATAGTAGGTGGTAGTGCCGACCTGGGTTTGAGTAGAGCCGTTTGGACCATTCATTACGGTCACGGGCTGGTTGCTATTGGGAGCTCCAGGTACATTACCAGCGTCATAGGGCACCACAACATAGTTGTTATTGTTACCGTAGCCGTTGTTACCGTTATTGCCATGCCCAATATCTCGTCCCCCACCCTCTCTTTGGGCATAGGCTGATGAAGAAATCATGAGAGCAGCGAGGATGATGAATGGCTTGTGCTTCATTAGCTTTTTCCCTTTTAAGCTTTTGATACCCTAAGACTCTATCCTACTCTTGAATCTAGCTATAGTCTCTAGCCCAAAGTAAATTTGAGCTCTCCCAACTTTTCTACAACGCTGGTGACCACGTCGCCCTTTTTCAACCAAACTTGCTGATCCTTGGGCATATTGGCGATTACGCCCTGTGGGGTACCGGTGAAAATAATATCGCCAGGTTCGAGTGTCCAGTAAGTACTGATATAGGCAAGCAATCTTTGAACATTATGAATAAAGTCAGAGGTATTCGAGTTCTGTCGCATCTCACCATTCACAAAGGTCTGAATTTGCAACTGATTGGGATCGCCCACTAAATCAGCGGTCACAAAGTTTGGCCCGATAGGCGCATATTGGTCCAAAGTTTTACCCATCATCCATTGACCACCAGGAAGATCGAGTTGCAAATCGCGTGAGGTGAAATCATTTGCAGTGCAATAGCCAGCAACATAATTGAGCGCTTCTGATTCAGGGATATTGCGCCCTTTTTTGCCCACTACTACAAGGAGCTCAGTTTCATAGTCGAGCTTATAAGAAACATCAGGTGCAGGAATCTCTAATACAGAATTATGAGCAGCTAGACTATTGTCATACTTATTAAACAAAGCTGGAACCGCTGGCTTAGCGACACCCACCTCTTCTGCATACTGACGGTAATTAATGCCAACACAAATAATTTTGCCTGGATTCTTGAAAAGTCTGCCATAGCGAATTTTCGATTCCGACAAATAAGGTACACCAGACTTTTCTGCGCCAGCAACCACCTTATTAAACGCGGTGGCGTTACCCTCTTGTAGCAATTGATCCAGAGTGTATGGAGCCGCGATATTGAGTTTCTTCGCAACGGCACGAACGTCAATCACTCCTTTTGTACTAATGACTCCCATAGTCTCAGTACCATCACTATTCTTAATGGATAGGATCTTGGCATTTTTGACCATGATGTGGGGACCACTATAGGCCTCTTGCTCTTTGGCAAATTTAAATCTACGCGCAGCAGCATCCGAAGAAAAACCTAGAGTTGAGGCGGCCACAATACCCATTCCAGACAAGGAAAAGGTCTTAATAAAGCGGCGACGTGCGCTCATGATTGCTCCAGCGTGGTAATTGAGTTAGATAGTTTAACGGCTAAATGAGCCACTAATTGAGTCACTATAAGCTCATCACGCATTTAACAACTCAGCTAATAAGCCGGTTAAAACTCCGTTATTAACTGAATTACTCTTCCTCTGTCACTTCGGCTTGCTCCCAAACGTCCTCATCTGGGGCTAGCTGGGTTTGCGCAACGAAGGTTTTAATAGCCAACAGAGAATCTTGGGCAACATCATCCAAAGTCAACGACCCCAGTTCACCAGCGCATAGCTGCTGACATTTTTCTAAGTCGCCAATCTCAGCAGCCTCAGCCAGGGTGAGTAATTTACCTAAAACGCCACTGCGATCTGCAATCGCATCGACAACGACTCCAGGCAAATTGAATTTAGACAAAATCTCTCGGCTGGACTCATCAAAGAGGTTATCAATTAAGGATAATCCACCAACCAAGAAAGCCAAATCACTCGAGCCCAATCCAGCCCCAGCTGGCAATTTGACCGATGCTAATTCCATAAAGAATGCTCTCACGCAAACTAATTGTAGTAAGGGGGTAGATTCCAAAGAAACTTTAGCCTTGCTATCTGCATAGAGCAAGAGTTGAGTCCAACGGGTAATCCGCTTAACTCCAGAAATCACTGCAGCGTCTCGAACATTTTCTGGCTTTGCACGCTTCCTGCCAGCATCAACTTCCGCGATCACCATTAAGTGTTTTGCCACTACTGGATTGATCTCAATTTCATCAACCAGCTCGTGGAGTTCAGGCGACGAAAGCAGCAAAGTCAGTAGCTTTAATATCTTGCGGTAGTCATCACCACGATGTAAGGACAGATCTGGATCAGGCTTAATGAAATAGAAGCCCTCATAGGCATCAAAACCTAAGTCGCGAGCCTTATGAAAATCTTCAGGAGTTTCTACATGTGTTGCAATCATCTGCATTACAGCACCATCACTACCGGCTTTTGCACCTTTTTTCGCAGGCGACTTAGTATCTCTTGGTAAAGGCGTGGCTTTACATAATTCGATTAAGCTGGCTGCATTCTCTACCTGGTGAATATCCAGCTTGACATAGCGAAACTTCGGCAAGATATCTTCGAGACCATCAAATACTTCTGTCAAACCCGTCAGCACAAACTTGTAACCGATGTTCGACATCTTCTCGAGCTTTTCCAGAATCTCAGGCACCTTAGGCGCATCTGGATCATCGGGATTTTTGGCATCCTTCTTACTATCTTTCACAGTTTCATCCGTAGGAACTTCAGTTTTAATCGCCTCCAGGATCTCAGCCAAATCAATTTGCAAAGGAAACTTCATGGCAGGAATGCCGCGCAACTCATCTCCTAATTGATGGGGATGAATTTTGATAAAACCCAGATGCAAGCCAAGTGACTGAGCCACACCCTTAGTCTTGAGTGCGTAGAGCATTTCACTAAGAGTGACTTCTTTGACTTCAATGCCCTCATCATCCCGCAAATTAGCATCTGTAATTTCATCGGGATAAGTGACTTCTGCCTTCGGATCTGCTTCTAAGCGTTTGGCAATTTGCGCTAACACCTCATTACGTTCATTGACCCGCTTTGCCTTCAGAGTAGTTCCCGGGCGAAAAAAAAGTTCATACCCAATGATCGCTTGATCGCGATCGATGATAGGTTCACGTCCTAAATATGAATTTTCAGGCGCAACTTTTTCAGGCCCTTTAGGAGCCTGTACGGGTGCGGACTGCGTTTTTTTACCAAATAGTGCCATTTATTTTCTTACTAAGAAGATTTCCTTTTGAATGAATACGATTTTAAAAAAGTTATGAATCATTTTTTTTAGAGCTATCCCACTCTTTTATATAACGCTCTAAAAATTGAATCTGACCTGTTCTGTGTTCCAAAGTATCTTTCACCACATCTCCAACAGAAATCACACCTCTGACCTTGCCCTCATCCACTACGGGCAAGTGACGAATTCTTTTGGAAATCATGATTTGCATGCAGTCTCGCAAATCATCTTCATAAGCTACTGAGATGGGGTTTGGGGTCATGACCGCCTTGACTAATACTTCTTTGGCACTCAAACCTGGAAGCAGCACTTTAATAGCGCAATCACCCTGGGAAACAATTCCTACTAATTGATCAGAATCAATCACCAATACAGAGCGCACTAAATTATCGCGCATCAGCTCTAATACTTTGACAACATAGTCAGAGGAACTCACTGAAATCAGTGTATTCGATTTGTTGGCTAAACAGTTTTTTACCATTGGCATACGACGCTTATCCTTATATATCTTCAGAGCAATATCAGCGCCGGAAAATCCAGCTAGCAACATACATTGGTCATTCATCGATTCTATCCAAGCCATAGGCTGATCCAAACAAAAACAAAAGTCATGCCAACTTATGCGTATATCCTATCCTGATTGGCCTGTTTTTTGTGCAATCTTAGGGAAAATCCTAAAAAAAGGAGCTTAAATCGGGTTCTGTAACTTAGGAAGAAAGGCAAAGAAGCTCAAAACCAGCCCCAAATGCCTCAAGCAAAGTATTTGCTTAGTTCAAAACTGGCGCTCTAAATGCCAATGCCGGAGGGGCTGGCTCATAGCTCAGGAATTAGGTACGGCTCTTGAACTTCAAGTTCCAGCCATTACCGTTTTTATCCCAATACTCTCGGTAGACTGCAGAGCCTTCGCCCTGACCAATCGGCTGGTCAATCACCAAGGTGGATGTCGACTCAGTAGCATAGATAGCCTCGGGCGGAAGAACAATTTTCTTTTTAAGGCCTTCTGATCGATATGCGGCAATTTCATTACTAACCTTAGTGGCGCGTGCACTCCAATCAGCTTTCTTGAGCCATTGAACGGAGGGCACTACGGTTACATTAATTTGGCGCTTGCTCGCTAACTCAATAATTTCTCGAACATCATCGTTAGCAAAAGCGAGGCAACCATCAGAAGCTTTAGGTGCCCTGCTGTAAGTATCTTTAGGTACGCCGTGCAACCAAATTCCAGAGCCACTGATATCCAACTTCTTATCAAGCGCATTCGGGAAACTTAACTCCAATGCTCCAGCGCCAAAAATAGATCTCAATTGTTGCTTCGGAATTTGCATGGTGACGGAGTACACACCCAGAGGTGATTTAAGATCTCCCTCTT
This sequence comes from Polynucleobacter sp. es-GGE-1, assembly GCF_018882005.1. Classification (NCBI taxonomy): domain Bacteria; kingdom Pseudomonadati; phylum Pseudomonadota; class Betaproteobacteria; order Burkholderiales; family Burkholderiaceae; genus Polynucleobacter; species Polynucleobacter sp. es-GGE-1. The sequence continues at coordinate 176,188 of NZ_JACVPE010000003.1, read as the reverse complement.
TTTGTTTACCCACGCCTAACTTTCCAATAGTGACGTAATAATCTTTTTCCCAGACTGGGTCGCCGTCTTTATTGCGCAAGAGATAGGCGCGAGAGAGTGATGCATCAACCAAAATGACATCTGCATTTTTAGGCATCTTTAAGACTTGAGCTGGGCGTAGATCAGTTAAATTGGGAATGACTGAGTTTCTTAACTGCAACTCAGACAATAGATTCTGTGGCGCTTCCCCATCACGCACTTCACTCTTGGACTTATTCGCAATAGCCCCGCCAGTCAGCGCAGTTAGCAATTCAGCGCGCATAAATGTTGCTAAACGGAAATTGGGGTGTTCGACTTCAGACTTATTTAAGATGTCCATGGCTTTATCTAAATTGCCATTGCGCACCAATTCTTGAGTGGCCTGCCGAACTGTAGTGTCCCCATTGGCCAAACTAACAACGGGAGTTATACAGATGCAAGCAATCAATAAAAGCTTACAACGCAATTTCAGCGCTCCGCTATCGAGAGATAAGTTATTTATTGAATTCACGCGCAATTAACCAAGTGCCCTTGTCATTAACCCATTCCAAAAGCTTCACAGAGTTCGTATTGACGTTTGCAGAGTTGTACTTCTGCCTGAAGGTTACAACAATTTTGCCCTTTGATTTAACGACTTTCATAATGCTGATTTCAACATTAATCGCACCCGGCTTGGCAACCCTCTGCTTCCTCTGCTCCAACCAATCTGTATAAGACAATCCCTTATCAGGCGAGAAACTTGGTGAGTAAAAAGCCAAATAAGACTTGACGTTTTTGCTCGACCACGCCTTGACCCAATTTTCCATATTGGCAGTGATCACTTCAAGCTCTTGAGGAGTTGGCGCCGCATCTTTCTCAGCTGCCGCAACTTGGGCTGGAGTCTCTACCACTGGAGTGGCTACAGGACTAGTCTTAGGTGCCTGAACGCTCGGGGCAGCAGTTGGTGCTGGGGCAGCTGTCTTTGGGGCTTGTGCCACCATTACAGGCTTATCGACTAAATCAGAGCCATTAACAGCAGCAGCTAAGAGCACGGGTGGGGGAGCTGAGTTCTTTTCATTGAGCGCTTTTGCATAGGCCTCTGCTGCCTGTGCTGAATAAATTTTGCGCAAACTTCTGAAAGCTGGAGAGGCAGTATTTAAGGCTTTTTCTAACACCTTCCGTGCTTGGTCTTTTTTATCCATTCCCCATAAGGCAACTGCATAGTTATTAGCCACGAGGAGATTAGAACTATCCTTTGAATAAAAAGGCTCTAAGAGATTGGCGGCTTCTTGCCACTGACCCAACATTAATAAAGCGGAAGCTTTGGTATTGGCATAGTCAATGGGCGATAGATCTTTTTTGAGTGACTCGGCCTGGGCAAGCGCCGCTTTGGAGTCCCCTTTTAATAAGAGATCCTCTATTCCTTGGGATGACACATAAGCAGACGCAGGGCTAATACTGATCAATGACAGTAATAAGGCACCGCAGAGGCATTGCAATAGTTTGTGCGATAGGCACAACTTTCTAGCTCTCAAGGGATGGACTGCAGTAAAAATGGATGGCATTAGGAAAAAGGGGCATTAAATCTAATCGATTTTAGCATTTTCATAGAAATTATCAATGCTGATAGCCCTTTAGAGCATTTATAGCCCAATTGCCCTCTTTAAAAAGCCTTATCAAAATAACTCCTAAAAAGGGTTTTGTGCCTATTTTTTACCCATTTTTTGTGAGCATTTATCTGTCTTTTCAAAAGACTTCAAGTCAAGCATCATGAACTGACAACTACATTAAAATAGCCTTGATCGGCAATCTCGCAATACGACCCAGCTTCTAAGGCCCACAAACCCGTGAAATACCTCCTCGCGCTTCTCCTTTTATCCACGCAACTGGTTTTTGCTCAAAATATAGAGGGCGACAAGCAAGGCGTTATCGGGATCCGCTACACCAAAAATGCGGAGGGGATGATTGTGGTTAAGCATGTCGAGGACAAGTCCCCAGCAGCTCAGGCTGGCATTCAGGTCAATGACATCATGATTAGCATCGATGGATCGCCCCTTAAAGGGATGGATCCAGCCAATATTAAAAATGTGCTGCGTGGCAAAGTTGGTAGCACTGCTGAAATCAAGTTGGAAAATTCTCAAACCAAGAGTGAATACTCCGTTAGCGTAGTGCGTAAGGTAGTGCATTTTGGGACCAGCGAGACCCCTAAAGACTCTTCAAAGAGCAACCCTCAGGCTGAGATCAAAAATACTGATAAAACTGAACCAGCTCCAAAAGCAGTAGCACCTAAAGTCAATGTCAAGCCTGCTGAGAAAGCACCAGCAATATCCAGCCCACCTGCGGTAGCTACAGTACCAGCGCAAACCTCTTCTAATGCTGCCCCTGATAAAGCTTCTACAAGTAGTGCTAGTGACTCAAAATACTTTATTCAAACAGGTGCTTTTTTTACCAAAGAAATTGCCAACGATCAAGTGACTGCATTTAATCAAAAAGGCTATACCAGCTTTGTTGATCCCGCGAAAATTAATGGCAGCAATATCTATCGCGTTCGAATTGGGCCCTTAGCAACACAACAAAGTGCAGAAGCACTATCCAAAAAATTGGCCAGCCAAGGCATTACAAACTCAATCATTGAAGCCTCACAAGCAAGCTCTAAGAACTAATCGAGTCATACTATGCAAATCATCTGGATTTCGGGGGCAACCTCCCACTACAGAAAATTTAATATCACCAAAACTCAACTAATGCGTTTTGCTGCTGCACTCGGTCTGTTGTTCATGATGATTGGTAGCGCCATCTATTTCATGGGCTTTAGGGTTGCGATTAAATTTGATCCAGGTATGGCACGTGATATGGGAGGTGTGATTACCTCAGAAGAGCTGTTCCATCTTGAAGAAGAATATCGCGAAAAACTCAGCAAGCTCCAAGGCTCTTTAAAGGCGATGGACCAAAAAATAGATGTGCTTAGCAAGATAAACGAGCAATATGCTGCACTGGCAACACCACTGCCGATGAAAGAAAAGCGCAAAGACAGAGAGAAAGAGAGCGAAGCCAGCACTGGTAAGGGCGGTCCTTATTTACCACTCTTTCCTTATCAAATTCGTTCTGAAGAAAATCCCAGCCTGCGAGTAAGCATCAACCAAACGCTAGAGTCTTCAGAAGGTCTGAGTAAAAAAATGCAGTCCCTCAAAGAAATATGGCTTGAGAAATACGAGCGCTTGATTCCATTGCCCACAAAACCACCTCTGGCCGCTGGCTATGGTTTAAGTAGCAACTTTGGTGCACGCGTAGACCCCATTACTAATAGTCCTGCCTTTCATCCTGGCATTGATTTCAATGCCAAGCCCGGCACTCAGGTATTAGCTGCAGGTAATGGCGTTGTCACCAAGGCAAAGTACGATGCAGAATTAGGAAACGTCATTGAGATCAAGCATAGCGAAGGCTTCACTAGCCTCTATGCGCATTGTCAGAAACTCTTAGTAAGCCAAGGAGACACTGTTAGTCGCGGTCAATTAATTGGAGAGGTCGGCAATACTGGCCGCTCGACGGGACCACACTTGCATTTCAGCGTTTATAAGAATGGCGCCCTACTCAATCCGATGGATGTGTTGGCTTTTACTAAGCCAGCAGCCAACAAGGAAAACTAAGAAGAAATACCGGCGTCCTGCTTGATCTTATTGATCGTATCTTGCAGCTGCGTCGCTGAATCAGGTGTCGTGTTCGGCTCTGCTCTTTTAGAAATCATCTGGCCATTGAGGGTTGCACCAGGCTCAATTCCAATCGTGTCGTAAGTCACATCTCCATGGACATTGGCGGTTGCGTGTAACTCTACTCTCTCATGCGCGTAAGTATTGCCATTCACCATACCCGCAATGAGTACGCGAAACGCATAAATATCGCCATGTACCTCACCACCCTTGCCAATCGCTATCGTAATTCTTTGGCCAGCACGCTCTTCAATATTGCCAAATATCTTGCCATCCACTCGCACGCTCTCAGAAACCATCAAGGCGCCATGAAATTCAGTAGCAGTGCCAACAATCGTCCCGAAAGATTCAATCTGAGGTTCAGAGAACTTATGTTCATTATTTTTTTTACCGAACATCATCACACCTCTTTAGTTTTGCTTGCTGAGAAAAGCCGGAATAGCAGTATCAGTAGGGCTCTGTTCATTCGTTTTAAATGCTTGCATTTGAGAACGAGCCTGCATGCCAGATATCTTTTTGTTCTGGCGGTAGCGATCTAAGATCAAAATACCTTTGCCTAGACCAGAATAAATAGCGCCCAATTTAAAAGTAGGCGCTTCGCGCTCACGCTTCTTATCCAAAATCTGTTGCGCAACAAACTCACCGAAGCGGCAGAAGTAAGTTGAGATAGTGGCATTACTGGAGACGCAGAAAAAATCTTCATAGACGAAGTTATCAATTTCATTGGCACGCAGTACTGGCGGGGTTATATAGCACATACCTAAAGAGGCAAGATTGGTGGAGATGCTAGTTTCTGCAAAATTGGTCTCGACTCTACTAGGCACTGCCATGATGATTTGTTTATTTTTAGAAATCAAAGGCGAATTACGCAATACATATTCCAAGATAAAAATTTCAGTACTCGCTAATTCAAACTTAGAGGTTGAAGTAGGAACCAAAACAATATCGAAATCATGCATAAAATTTTCAGCCATATTTGGCGTCCAAGTGAGATCAGAAATACTGACATCAAAACCTATTGAAAATTTACGCAATGAAGATCTAGCACTCAAAAGAGTCATGCCTGCGCTTTGATAAGACATTTCAGCGCGATAGGTCTCAATACCAATATTGGGAGCTTTTTTAATCCAAGCAGAAGATGAGCTCTGCTCATCGTAGTCAATCAATGAAATCTTTAAGCCTTTTTGAAGAGCTAGGTACGCAGCAAGATTGGCGGCAATCGTACTTTTGCCAACCCCACCTTTGCGATTTGTTACCAGCACTTTTATCGTTTCCATGACAATCACTCGCTCTGCTTTACTGAAATAGGACATTTATCCTATTGCTATGCATCACAATTTGCAACAAATTTCTCATAAAAATTAAGGAATTGCAGATCAAACTTCAACTTAAAAACACGCAGTCACGCGCAAGAGCATGTAAAAGTCAGTATTTTCCTTACAGAGGTACATGATTAGGGCACTGGATTGCCTGATCAATGCGGACTCTATTTTGTAGAAGAAGAAAGCAGGTTTAACTCTCGTTTACTGACAAATGATTTCTCTTGTTTGCTAATGGGATCTACAAAATAAATTGCTTTCGCCAAGAGCTGCAAAGGTTTGGAAAAATCTAGGTCGTACTCTTGATAGGGCGTCAGGTGCGGATAAATTTGATCATCCCGAATGGGTATACCTAGAGCATTTAAATGACTACGCAATTGATGCTTCTTACCGCTACCAGGAGTTAAGCGATACCGAGCCCAGGGCTTATCGACTTCGATTAACTCTATATAAGTATCTGTGTTCGGCTCGCCCTGCTCTTCTTTCATCTGCAAAAAATGTTCGGACTCTACTAATCTGCTTTGATAAGTCATAGGCAATCTGAGGGCTTGCTCTTCATCATATGGCGCTATCGCTTCATATACCTTCTTAACCGCTCGATCTCTAAATAGATTTTGGTACTGCGCTCTTTCTGGTGGCCTGACTGAAAAGATCACCAAGCCTGCAGTATCACGATCAATGCGATGAATCGGGCTCAAGGTTTGAATACCAGTTCGCTTCTTAAGCCGATTCAATAAGGTTTGATGCAAATAAAGGCCACTGGGTGTCACTGGTAAAAAATGGGGCTTATCTGCAACCACGATATGCTCATCCTGATAAAGGATTTCTTCTGCAAAAGGAATTTCAGGTTCACGTACCAATCGCCTGAAATACATTAAATGGGTATTCGCTTGATAAGGATCGTCACCATGCACTGGCTCGCCATCCATAGTCATGACTAAACCTTCAGCAAAACGGGTCTGCCATTCTCCAGACTCAATATGGGGAAAGGTGTGAATAAAGAAAGCCAATAAATCTTGGTATTCTTGGTCAGCCGGCAAATAAATGCGTGATGAAGAGACTCCTTCAGCATTAACTTTCATAAATTGGATAGGCTGTCAGTAGCAATATTGATGAAATTGTAGAGAGACTGTCACCTATTGATTCTATTGCATGCTTATACTTAGCTATCAAACAGACATAAGTGAGTGCGCAAAATGAGCCCCATCCTACCAATACGCCTTAGCACTTTTGTAATTTGTATTACTGGAACCCTGATCAGTATCTTTGGCCTTTTTGTAAATACTGCCGCATGGTATCCACTAGCTATTTTTGGCTTCCTGACAATCGTCGGAATTCATGATCGCCTCCAAACGAGGCATGCTGTGTTACGCAACTACCCCATTTTGGGTCATATGCGTTTCTTATTGGAATTTATTCGACCAGAGATTCGGCAATATTTTATTGAGGGTGATAACGACAAAACACCCTTCTCCAGAAGCCAGCGCACCCTGGTTTACTCACGCTCTAAGGCAGTTTCAGATAAACGTCCATTTGGCACCACGCTTGATGTCATGGCACCCGGTTATCAATGGATTAATCAGTCGCTCGCTCCCACTCATCTTTCTGACTATAACTTTAGAATCGAGATTGGCGGCAAAGATTGCTCCCAAAAATATTCAGCTAGCATCTTTAATATCTCAGCCATGAGCTTTGGCGCTTTGAGTGCTAACGCAGTCATGGCACTCAACTTAGGTGCAAAAAAAGGAAATTTTGCACACGATACTGGTGAGGGCTCGATTTCTCGTTATCACCGCATGCATGGCGGCGATCTCATTTGGGAAATTGGCTCGGGGTATTTTGGTTGCCGTACAGAGGATGGTCAATTTGATCCTAAGAAATATGCGGAGAATGCCCTAGACCCCCAAGTCAAAATGATTGAAATCAAACTCAGTCAAGGCGCAAAGCCTGGTCACGGCGGCATCTTGCCAGGACCTAAGGTCACCCCAGAAATTGCCGAAGCGCGTGGTGTGAAAGTGGGTGAAGCTTGCGTCTCGCCATCTTCGCACAGCGCCTTCACTACCCCATTAGAAATGATGGCGTTTATTCAGCGCTTACGTGAACTTTCTGGCGGCAAACCAGTAGGCTTTAAATTATGCATTGGCCATCCTTGGGAATGGTTTGCGATTGTGAAGGCGATGCTGAAGTCACAAATTTATCCAGACTTCATCGTGGTAGATGGCACTGAGGGCGGGACTGGAGCATCTCCTGTTGAGTTTAGCAACCATGTTGGCACTCCATTGCAAGAAGGCTTACGCTTAGTACACAATACTTTGGTTGGAGCCAATTTACGTGACCAAATTAAAATTGGTTGCTCCGGAAAAATCATCAGCGCTTTTGACATGGCGGTTGTCTTTGCCTTGGGGGCTGATTGGTGTAATAGCGCTCGCGGCTTTATGTTCTCAGTCGGCTGTATACAGGCTCAAGTTTGCGATACCGGCTTCTGTCCCACTGGCGTTACCACACAAGACCCAAGCCGACAAAAAGCATTAGTAGTCACCGATAAATCAGAGCGTGTGTATCACTTTCATAAAGAAACACTCAAGGCTCTCAAGGAAATTGTGGAAGCAGCAGGCCTTCATCATCCAGTTGAAATTAATACACGTCATATCGTGCGACGGGTGAGTGCAAATGGGGTGCGGCTGCTTGAAGACCTCTTACCAGACGTTAATGCAGGCAGCTTGTTATCCAATGAGGAAGGTAGTACTTTGCCAAAAGTATTTCAGCTTTACTGGGATATTGCGCAAGCAGATAGCTTTGCCGCTAAGCAGCATTAAACAGTCTAGTGCACTACAACTTTTACTTGGCCTGACCAAAGATTGGATCACGCCTTTCTAAAAATGCAGTAATACCTTCTCGGTAGTCGCTACCCATGTAAACATTCCTACGAAGGGATTGAAGATGCTCGAATACGGCAGGATTCATCACAGCCGCATCAGAGAGCATTTGTGCCTGGGCTTTAAGAACAGAGTTAGCTTGTGGTGAACGTGAGGCAATCGTTCTAGCCATTTGATAAGTCTTTGCCTCTAACTCGCCCGAGACATAAAGATGGTTAAGAATACCGATTTGTAAGGCACGATCAGCGCCAATCGGATCCGCAGTTAAGAACATTTCTTTTACGACATTCAGCGGCATACGAGACATGAAATGCAAGATACCGCTGGCAGTATACGGAAGACCTAACTTTGCAGGGGTAATCGCAAAAGTGGAGTCATGATCCCCAATCGCAATATCGCAACTCATAATTAGGTCCGTAGATGCACCCCAAACAGAGCCATCAACCATTGCAATGACTGGCGCTCTAAATGCACGGATGGACTTGAGTAAGACCATGACAGGATCATCTGCTGGCAAGGGATCACGTTCAGATCTCGGCAACTCCATCACATCGTGCCCTGCTGACCATACCTTATTCTTCTGGTCAGATCTCAGTACCAACACACGCACATCTTCTTTACCAAATACATCAAGGGCATGGTGCATTTCTTCAATCAAGCATTCGCTTAAAGCATTGCGCTTGCTGTAATGATTGAAACGAATGGTAGCGATTAAATCCGCCTGCTCGGTCTTGATGTACTGATAATTCATTTAAATTCTCTTTTTTCTTTGGTTACTTATGCCGCAATCAAGATATCCCCAAGCTCCATCTTCTCCCACCAGATAAATGGCAGTAGATAAACTGGCTCACCTGCATCTTGAAGAATTTCGAGGGCGCCATCATTGGTTTTATTAGCCTCATATTTGCCGGGATGTAGTGGAAAGCAACCTTGATCCGTACCATCGTTGCGACGCTTTCTGGCGACAATATTGCGAGTGATGTAAACGACCATATTTACTCCTTGATTGATTCAGGATATTTAGCCTAGGTGAATTTTCTTTCAGATAGCCTGCAACTCCAAATTATTCCTTTTGATTAAGGTGAAATATTAAGAATGCCCTCTTTTTGACGACTTTAACCCAATTTTGGGCATAGCTACTACTGACGCACTAATCTTGTGCGGAGCAATAATCTACCTTTGAGAAAAGTTCTACGTTAATGAAAAAAGCCACCCGCAGGTGGCTTTTGTTACTTCATTTGAGCTAGCTCTTATTCGCGTGAAGCTTTTTTACGCTCATGCTCCTTGAGGTAGCGCTTACGAATCCGAATACTCTTAGGCGTAACTTCAACCAATTCATCATCATCGATAAACTCTACTGCGTACTCTAAGTTCATAGCAATTGGAGTGACCAAGCGCACTGCTTCGTCAGTACCAGAGGCGCGAACGTTAGTTAATTGCTTGCCTTTGATGGGATTCACTACCAAATCATTATCACGGCTATGAATACCAATCACCATACCTTCATATAAAGGATCGCCAGGGCTCACAAACATACGGCCGCGGTCTTGCAACTTCCACAAAGCATAAGCAACTGCTTCGCCGTCATCTTGGCTAATCAATACGCCGTTATGACGCTCACCCAAAATACCTTCTTTTGCCGGAGCATAAGAGTCAAAAGTGTGGCTCATCAAACCGTTACCACGGGTCATGGTCATGAAGTCGCCTTGGAAGCCAATCAAGCCCCGTGCAGGAATACGGTACTCAAGACGAGTACGGCCTTTACCATCGCTCACCATATCGAGTAATTCACCTTTACGCTTACCTAAGTCTTCCATGACAGCACCTTGTGTGATGTCTTCAAGGTCGACTGTTAAGTTTTCGTATGGTTCCATCTTGACGCCGTCTTCTTCATGGAACACCACGCGAGGACGGGAAACAGCCAACTCGTAACCTTCACGGCGCATCGTCTCTACCAAGATGGTGAGGTGCAATTCACCGCGACCAGACACTTCAAACACGGTGTCATCATCAGTATCTTTAACACGCAATGCCATGTTGGATTTTAATTCGCGGTCTAACCGCTCACGAATCTGACGGCTTGTTACAAACTTGCCTTCACGACCAGCTAATGGGCTAGTGTTGACCATGAAGTTCATGGTCAGGGTAGGCTCGTCAATCTTGAGCATTGGCAACGCTTCTGGCACGTCTGGTGCGCAAATGGTTGTACCAATAGCCAAGTCTTCAATACCATTAACCAATACGATATCGCCCGCTTGCGCTTCATCTACTAATTCACGCTCTAAGCCACGGAACTTCAATACTTGATTGATACGCCCCTTACGCTGAGTGCCATCAGGGCCATCCATAAAGACTACGTCCATCAATGGCTTCACTGTTCCACGGTTTACACGACCCACACCGATCTTACCGACGTAAGTACTGTATTCAATAGAGGTGATTTGTAGTTGCAAAGGACCTTCAGGATTGTCATCGCGCACTGGAACATGTTTGAGTACGGTATCGAATAATGGGCGCATATCCCCTTCGCGGACATCATCAGTCAAACCAGCATAACCATTCAAACCAGATGCAAATACGACTGGGAAGTCTAGCTGCTCTTCAGTAGCGCCTAATTTGTCAAACAACTCAAAGGTTGCATTGATCACATAATCACAACGTGCGCCTGGGCGATCTACCTTGTTGATCACCACGATAGGCTTTAATCCCAAAGCCAAGGCTTTCTTGGTGACAAAACGGGTTTGTGGCATTGGACCTTCAACCGCATCCACCAAGAGTAACACGCCATCCACCATCGAGAGTACGCGCTCTACTTCACCACCGAAGTCTGCGTGTCCAGGGGTATCGACGATGTTGATATGTGTGCCGTCATATTCAACTGCACAGTTCTTGGATAAAATAGTAATGCCGCGTTCTTTTTCAAGATCATTTGAATCCATGACGCGTTCGGTCATTTTTTCATTAGAGCGGAATGTGCCAGATTGACGCAAGAGTTGGTCAACCAAAGTAGTTTTACCGTGGTCAACGTGGGCGATGATGGCAATGTTACGAAGTGCGCGTTTAGTCATGTGAAGCTTCTAAGGTTAAAGATCAGTAAAAAAGGTTAAGTTGCCTGCGAAATCAAACGCTTAGGATGCAATACTCCAGAGCGCCAATCAGCAGTGCCAATAAAGTTATGGGGTGCAGCTGTAGTGCGATAAATACGAACTAAAGCTTCAATGGAAGCCAGGTTTAATGGAACCCGTTGGCCCATTTCTAAACGTTTAGCTTGTTGCTCATCTACCGTCAGATGGGGCAAAGTCTGCAAGAGCGCATCCACCGGGAGGATATAGCTAGAGCTATCGCGCAAAGCCTGATGAATCGATTCAATCGTAAAGGATTGCTCAAGACTTAAGTGACCTACTTCCGTTCTGCGTAGCCCTACTAAATGAGCGCCACAACCTAAAGTGTTACCAAGATCTTCAGCGAGCACACGAATATAGGTACCCTTGCTGCAAGAAACTTCTAAAGTAGCTTCTGGCCATTGAATATTCGTCCAGCGAATCTTGTGAATCGTAATCTCACGCGGAGTGCGCTCAAGCTCAACACCAGCACGAGCATATTCATATAAAGGCTTGCCATCGCGTTTTAACGCAGAATACATCGGCGGTATTTGTGTAATGAGGCCAGTAAATTTTGCTAGCAATCCATCTAATGCGTTTTGAATCGCCGCTTCATTTTCAAAAGTAGGTAATGGCAATTCTTCTATGACTAAGCCTTCAGCATCACCAGTGTCGGTGCGAGAGCCGAACTTCACTTGAGCGATATACGTTTTATCTGCTTCCAGTAAGTCTTGAGAATATTTGGTGGCCTCACCCAAGCAAATTGGCAGCAATCCGGTGGCCATGGGATCTAAAGTACCAGTATGGCCCGCTTTCTCTGCGTTGAATGCGCGTTTGACGGCGGTCACCGCCCCCTGAGAGCTCATGCCTGCGGGTTTATCTAGCAATACAACGCCGTCGATACGCGTGGACATGTTTATTTATTCTCGTCTTGATGATCGCTCTCTAGAGCTTGGTCGATCAATCGAGACATTTCTATGCCATGCTCTACTGAGCTGTCATAGTGAAAGTGCAAAGTTGGCACAGTGTGAATATGCAAACGCTTAAACAATAAAGAATGTAAGTAACCCGCTTTTTCCTGCAAAGCCTTCAGAGCATGTTCTGGTTCTGCACCTAACACTGTGAAGAAGACTTTGGCATGTGCCAAATCAGGCGAGAGTTCAATACTTTGCAAAGTAATTAAACCTAGACTTGGGCTGCGCAACTCGCGAGGAATTAACTCGGCCAGGTCTCGCTGAATCTGATCAGCAAGACGCTGGTTACGATGCGGGCTCGTCTTATGCATAGTGAATCAATTAGAGTGAACGAGCGACTTCAGTCACTTCAAATACTTCTAGTTGATCGCCTTCTTTAATGTCGTTATAGCCTTTTAATGACAAGCCACACTCAACACCGGCACGAACTTCTTTTGCGTCATCTTTAAAGCGTTTGAGCGAATCTAATTCGCCAGACCAGATCACGACATTCTCACGCAAGAGGCGCACACTTGATGTACGTTTAACGATACCGTCAACAACTAAGCAACCTGCAATAGCGCCAACCTTAGATACCAAGAAGACCTGACGAATTTCAACCAAGCCAGTGATCTCCTCTTTCTTATCTGGAGTCAACATACCGCTCAAGGCGAGTTTCACCTCATCCACTGCATCATAAATAATGTTGTGATAACGAATATCGACACCATTATTCTCAGCCAGCTTACGTGCTGCTGCATCGGCGCGGGAGTTAAAGCCAATGATGACCGCTTTAGAGGCAACCGCTAAGTTCACATCAGTTTCAGTAATACCACCCACAGCAGCATGGACGATTTGTACCTTGACTTCTGGTGTAGAAAGCTTCATTAAGGACTGTGACAAAGCTTCTTGAGAGCCTTGCACGTCAGCTTTGATGATCAATGGCAACAACTTCGCTTCAATCGCGCCCTCTTCCATGTTTTCCATCATGGTTTCGAGTTTGAATGCTTGTTGTTTAGCTAACTTCACATCACGGAACTTACCTTGACGGAAGAGTGCAATTTCACGCGCCTTACGTTCATCAGGAACCACTTGAACTGACTCGCCAGCAGCTGGAACTTCGGATAAACCTTGAATCTCCACTGGAATAGAGGGGCCAGCTTCATTACAGGGTTTGCCGTTTTCATCCAACATAGCACGTACACGACCAAAGGTTGAACCCGCTAGCAACATATCACCACGCTTAAGTGTGCCCGATTGAACCAATACCGTTGCAACCGGACCTTTACCTTTATCCAAACGCGCTTCAATGACGAGACCTTGTGCAGGAGCATCTTTAGGTGCCTTGAGTTCCAAGATTTCGGCTTGTAAAAGAACGTTTTCTAACAAGGCATCAATACCTTCGCCCGTTTTGGCAGACACGGGAATAAATGGCACATCGCCACCGTATTCCTCAGGAACCACTTGTTCAGCCACTAACTCAGTCTTCACACGCTCTGAATTGGCTTCTGGTTTATCGATCTTGTTGATGGCAACCACCAAAGGTACGCCAGCAGCAATCGCATGGTGAATCGCTTCTTTGGTTTGCGGCATGACACCGTCATCTGCAGCTACTACCAAGATCACAATATCAGTTGCCTTAGCACCACGTGCACGCATTGCGGTAAACGCTTCGTGACCCGGGGTATCTAGGAAAGTAATCATGCCGCGCGGAGTTTCTACGTGGTATGCGCCGATATGCTGAGTAATACCACCAGCTTCACCAGAGGCGACTTTTGCTAAGCGAATCTTGTCGAGCAAAGAAGTTTTACCGTGGTCAACGTGACCCATCACAGTCACCACTGGAGGGCGCGGCAACAATTCAGCATCATGACCGTCAGTACCAATATCTAAATCTGGATCATCTAATTTTGCAGCGTGGGCTTTATGACCCATCTCTTCAACAATGATCATCGCGGTATCTTGGTCAAGCACCTGATTGATGGTAACCATTTGGCCCATACCCATCAATAACTTAATGACTTCTGCGCTCTTGACTGCCATAGCGTGAGCAAGCTCTGCCACGGTAATGGTTTCTGGAACATGCACATCACGCACTACTGGCTCAGTTGGCACTTGGAAGTTGGTATCGACGTTCGCTTCAGCGATTTGACGCTGCTTCTTACGACCGCCACCTGAACGCCAACCACCCACACCACTAGAGGTATCGCCACGGGTCTTCAGACCGCCTGGTTTTTTAGCGCCCTCTTCTTGCCAAGTAGATGAAGTCTCGGAAGACTTAATCGTTTTGCCACCAACTTTAGCGGGTGATTTTTTCTTATCTTCAGCACCTTCAGCTTTAGCAGGCTTATGTAAAGTCCCTTTTTTCGCATCTTCAGCAGCAATCTCGCTTGGAGCCTTCAGGACACGAGCAGGCGCACTCATCATGTCACGAATGGCTAAGGCTTCTGCCTCAGCAGTTGCACGACGTGAACGAATATCCGCCAACTCTTTTTCTTTGCTGGCAGCTAATTCTTTTGCAGCTTTATCTGCCTTTGCTTTTTTCTCAACAGCTGCAGCGTCAGAAGCTTTGCTGTCATCCTCAGCAGGAGCAGCAGCTTCTTTTTGACGCGCTTCTTCAGCCGCCTTCATCTCTGCTTCTTGACGAGCTAATAGCTCGGCTTGACGTGTGGCTTCAGCGGCGCGTTTTTCCAATTCCTCTTCTGACAAAATTGGTTTAGTTGGCGAAGCTGCTTTAGCTGATTTTGCTGGAGCTTCCTCAGCTACAGGTGCTTTATCTCCTGCTTTTACTAGCACACGTTTTTTACGAACTTCAACCTGCACAGTACGAGTACGTCCAGCAGAGTCTGCTTGACGAATCTCAGAGTTCTCGCGCTTGATCAAAGTGATCTTCTTACGAGCCCCTGCTTCAGTATTGCCATGTGCTTTTTGCAAATACTCGAGCAAGGCAGTTTTGTCCTTATCGGTAATGCTGTCATCCTCAGAACCTTTATCGATCCCGGCTGCCTTCAATTGATCCAAGAGGTCAGCCGCAGTTCTTTTCAGTTCCTTAGCGAGTACTTTTACTGTTGTTGTTGCCATGCACTACTTCCTCTCATGAAGTAAACCAATGTTCGCGCGCTTTCATGATGAGCGTTTTCGCAGTTTCTTCGTCAATTTGTGTCGCCTCAACTAGCTCATCAACAGCCAGTTCAGCAAGGTCGTCACGGGTATGTACTTGATTGTCAGCAAGCTTGGCAATCAATTCTGTGGTCATTCCTTCTAGGGAACGTAGGTCTTGTGACACCTCGCCAATACGCTCCTCTTTTGCTAACTCCATCGTCAACAAGGAATCACGTGCGCGGGTACGCAACTCATTCACAGTATCTTCATCGAATGAATCAATTTCTAACATTTCAGACAATGGCACATAAGCCACTTCTTCCAATGTATTAAAACCTTCTTCAATCAAAATATCAGCCACTTCTTGGTCTACGTCCAATTTGTCCATAAACAATTGGCGCACGGAAGAAGCTTCTTTTTCAGTTTTCTCAGCAGACTCTTCAGGCGTCATGATGTTGATTTGCCAACCAGTCAAATCACTTGCCAAACGAACGTTTTGTCCGCTACGGCCAATGGCGATTGCCAAGTTCTCTTCATCCACCACCACGTCCATGGCGTGACGCTCTTCGTCCACCACGATTGAAGATACTTGTGCTGGTGCCAAAGCACCAATCACAAACTGCGCTGGGTCTTCAGACCACAATACGATATCAACCGCTTCGCCAGCCACTTCATTACGCACTGCAGTAACGCGTGTACCACGCACACCAACGCATGTACCGATTGGGTCAATACGCTTGTCATAAGTCACCACCGCAATCTTTGCGCGGATACCAGGATCACGGGCAGCGCCCTTAATCTCTAGCAAGCCCTGCTCCATCTCTGGAACTTCGTTCTCAAACAACTTGATCAAGAAATCTGGGCAAGTACGGGACAGTTCGATCTGTGGGCCACGAGCTTCACGATCCACTTTGAGGATGTATGCACGTACGCGATCACCAGAACGCAAATTCTCTTTAGGAATCATTTGATCACGACGGAGCAATGCCTCAACACGGCCAGATTCAATAATCAAACCATTCTTGTCAGCACGCTTAACGGTACCCGTCATGACTTTTTCGCCACGCTCGAGGTAATCATTCAAAATCTGTTCACGCTCAGCATCACGAATACGTTGCAAGATGACTTGCTTAGCAGCCTGTGCACCGATACGACCGAAAGCTAAAGATTCGATTTGCTCTTCAATATAGTCGCCTACTTCCATATCTGGAATTTGCTCTTTGGCTTCAAATTGCAAAATCTCTTTATCTGGCTCTTGCAAACCGGCTTCATCAGGAACCACCAACCAACGGCGGAAGGTTTCGTATTCACCAGACTCACGGTCGATAGATACACGAATATCCACATCTTCAGTTGCGTAACGTTTCTTAGTGGCTGATGCCAACGCCATTTCAAGCGCCTCAAATACAATGGCTTGATCAACGTTCTTTTCACGCGCTAGGGCGTCTGCCAACATGAGAACTTCTCGGCTCATGACTTTCTTCCTTTGAAATCAATAACAGGGACCAACCGAGTCTTATCGACCTCGGCTAAAGAAAACTCCAATTGAGAGGGCTGACCATCAGCACCCTCAAATACCAAACCAAATTTCGCATCCGGTGAATTCAATTCACCACTCAGCAAACCTTGCAATACACCACGAAAATTCTTACGACTACCAACAGCAACACGCAACTTCAAATCTACTTCCATTCCAGTGAAGCGCTCAAAATCAACTGCTGTCTTAACGGGACGATCCAGGCCTGGGGAAGAAATTTCCAAACGCTCGTAAGGAATGTTTTCTACCGGCAAGGTGTAACTCAATTGATGACTTACCTTCTCGCAATCCAAAACAGTAATCAAACGCTCGTAATCCGGGTTTTCAATTGTGACGCGCAGTAATCCTCCAGCTTCACGCTCAATATCGACTAGCGTGTAGCCCAAGTTCTCCAACTCTGCAGAGATGATCTTCTGATCCCTCACAACTTCCCTTCAAACCAAAACGGCAAAAAAAAATGGGCTTCAAAGCCCATATTCTCGAAATTCAGAACAGGCCGACTTACGTTGATCGCAACATCAGTCGGTAACAACACTTGCAGCATGTTTGTGCTGCAAGACCAAAATTATAGCTGATTTTTAGAGAAAACTGTTAGAAATCAGAAGCTTTCGCCAGGATTTCGGGGCTTTCTAGGGCCTTTATTAAAAGGTTTACGCCCTTTTGGTGCGCCGCGCTTAGGCCCATTTCCAGGGCTTTGGGCGTTGGCGGTCACAAATGCAGACTGGCCATGGTGCACTTTTTTAGCTTTATTGCGGCCTTGGCCATTTCCACCCTGGCCACCTTGACCACCCTGACCAGGTCGACCGCCTTGGGTGCGACCCCGGAAAGGACCGCGTCCTTCGCCAGACCCACCGCCGCCAGGCTTGCCGCCCCTACCTTGGTGAGTCAGACCGTTATGACCACTCGCTAGGGTTAAAGCATCGCGTGAGCCCCAATAAGAAACCGAGGTTTGCATTGGATCGGGTTGGAAATCTGCGCTAGCAGGATTACGACTTTGTCCACCAGCATTTGGATTGCGACTCTTATCTTGCGGCTGTGGCATTTTTAAGCCAGCAGACTTCATCAAGTTATAGATGCCACCGGCCTCAACTTCCTCCCATTTTCCCCGCCTTAAACGTGGAGGTAAAAGGAACATGCCATAACGTGTCCGAATCAAACGAGAAACTGTGTGACCTACTGCTTCAAACATGCGACGCACTTCACGATTACGACCTTCTGTTAAAGCAACGTGATACCAACGGTTTGCACCATCGCCGCCACCCGTTGCTAACCGTAAAAATCGTGCTTGACCATCATCGAGCTTGATACCACTCTTTAATTGTGCAGTGTTGTCTTGACTTAGCTCACCCAAAATGCGCACTGCGTATTCACGCTCCACCCCATAACGCGGATGCATTAAACGATTAGCCAATTCACCAGAGGTGGTGAACAATAACAAGCCTTCAGTATTAAAGTCCAAGCGACCAACTGCGATCCAGCGACCTTGACGAGGCTTTGGCAGGCGATCAAATACGGTTGGACGACCCTCTGGATCGGATTGGCTTACGATTTCGCCAGCAGGCTTGTGATACAAAATGACGCGTGGTGGCTTCGTCTGAATCTTACGATGCACTTGCTTGCCATTAATGCGCACCTGATCTGTAGGTCCAATACGTTGGCCGATATGTGCAGGCAAACTATTAACTGATACGCGCCCTTGCACAATCAAATCTTCCATGTCACGGCGTGAGCCCATGCCAGCATCTGCTAACACTTTATGGAGCTTGACGGTATCTTCGTCATCAGCATCATCATCTAAACCATCGAGGTCAGACCATACTTCATCACGCAAACTGAGAGGCAATTCATCGATGTTTGTAAACTGCAAACTGCTCATCTCTTCTTCAGTAGGCGCATCTGGATCTTCATCCTCGCGAGCACCATGTGCGCGTTGTGCGCGACGCTCGGCACCTGTTTGATGAGAGATTTCATTCTCATTGAAGCCATCTGAATTTTTAACCTCTAATGCTTCTGGCGCATCAAGAGCTGCATCAAACTCACCGGACACCACCGAAGCAAATAATGCTTCAACGTCTGCAGGATTTGGGGCTAACTTAGCCGCATGATTGCCACCACCTTCACGCGGACCTTGCGAGGCCTCACCTTCACGACGAGGCTTGTCCTTATTGAAGGGGCGCTTCTTATTAAAAGGGTGCTTACCTGTTCCAGCGCGACGAGGATGGCGTGGGCCACGATCATCTCGTGTGGGGCGCTCACCTCCCTCACCCTGAGGGCCTTCTGCATGAGAAGAACCTGTATCAGTATGTGATGGCGTTGCTGCAGGTACTACTGGAGTTGAATCGTTTTCGTTAGAACTTGTCATTAATAATTATTTTATTTCGCCTGATGGATTTTCAGAGTCGGGGGTAACTTCTTCAGCGATGATTTCGGAGCTTTCTTCAACTACCACTTCTTCAGACTCTTCAATCACAACGGTTTCTACTGTGGCAGTAGGATCAAATTCCATGACAACCTGACCTAATTGTTCAGCAGCAGCCATCGGCGCTGCATCTTCCAACATAGGTAGGCTTTGAAGATTAGTCAGACTCAAGTCGTCTAAAAATTGTTTAGTAGTGGCATACAAACCAGGGCGGCCAATCGTATCTTTATGGCCAATCACTTCCACCCAACCACGGTCTTCTAATTGCTTCATCACGTTGCTACTCACAGCAACACCACGAATTTCTTCAATCTCACCACGAGTGACTGGTTGACGATAGGCAATAATTGCCAAGGTCTCCATCACTGCACGAGAGTACTTCGGTGGCTTCTCAGGCGTTAAACGATCAAGATACTCACGCATCGATAAACGACTCTGGAAGCGCCAGCCAGTTGCAATATGCACCAGCTCCATGCCTTTATTGTCCCAAGCGCGCTGCAAATCAAGCAATGTCTCATCAATATCAGCAGTAGTGATGTCCTCGATAAATAGACGAGACAGGTCAGCAACCGTGAGTGGCTCCTGCGCGCACAGGAGGGCTGTTTCAATAACGCGCTTGTTGTGATCGTCCATAAAAGTCGGGCTGTCAGGAATCATCCTGAATAGGCTTTAAAAAATGTATTTCAGTAATGGGTTTTGGTGTTTTCTAGCGACTACGGACAATCCATCTCATAATTTCTAGTTAGGGAATATGCCCGCGCTGCAACGAAGTCCTTTTCGTTCACCGTGAACCTATTATAAGGTAGGCTCAATACAATAGCCATATGCACAATATTTCATCAAAACGCCTAGTTTCTCCTGAACGACGCCACTTATTGGGCCTTGGCATCAGTATGGGCGCCCTATTCAGTGCTGGAGCCCTCAGCTCGTGCGGCCTCATGGGAACAAAAAAGCCAATAGTTGGCTTGGCTTTAGGTGCTGGTGCAGCAAGAGGATTTGCCCACATTGGGGTAATTAAGACCCTAGAGGCTCAAGGCATCCGCCCCGATATTGTGGTTGGCAGCAGTGCCGGTAGCGTCATTGCTGCCCTGCTTGCCTCTGGCGCCACTGGTAATGATCTCAATCGCCTAGCCCTCAATCTCGATGAAGCCACGATTGCAGACTGGGGGCTGCCATTTGCGGGACGTTTTGGCGGACTGATTAAAGGTGATGCCCTGCAAAACATGGTAAATCGAGAAGTACAAAACAAGGCCATTGAACAGATGCGTATTCCATTAGGAATTGTCGCCACTGAATTGCAATCAGGCAAAGGTGTTTTATTTCGTACAGGCAATACTGGCCAAGCAGTGCGCGCATCGTGCAGCGTACCTGGAGTCTTCCAACCCACTCTGATTGGCGGCAAGGAATATCTGGATGGCGGTCTGGTAGCCCCCGTGCCTGTAAGTTATGCCCGACAAATGGGAGCTACTCTAGTGATTGCAGTGAACATCTCTTCAGAGCCAGTCCATCAAGATGCCAGTGGCACCTTTGGAGTGTTACAACAAACCATTTCGATTATGCAAAGAAGCATTAATCAATATGAACTCAAGAGTGCCGATATCGTGATTACTCCGCAACTGAAGCAAATGAGTAGTGGCGATTTCAAGTCCAGAAATGCAGCCATCTTGGCTGGCGAAGTCGCAAGCCAAGAACAAATGGCTTTGATCAAGGAAAAGCTGAAAGGCTAAGCAGTTAAAGCCCTGAAAGGGAGGACTTTAGAGACTGCGTGACTTACGCTTGAGATTCTTGACTTCGTTTAACAACTCTTGACGCTCGGCATCATTGAGGTTATCACTGCCATCTAGACGACGGGCGCCATCAAAACGTTTATCCCAATACAGGCTACCTAGATCGTCGACACGAACACTGGTGCCTTTGGATGGTGAGTGAATAAATTTATTGTCACCAACATAAATACCCACATGAGAAAAAGTTAAACGCATCGTGTTGAAAAATACAAGGTCGCCTGGTTGCAGCTCATCGCGACCAATCGGTTTACCAACCCGACTCATTTGCGTTGACTTGCGTGGCAACAAGAAGCCCAACTTGTCTTTGAATACATAACCAACAAAACTACTACCGTCCAAACCAGACTGAGGTAATTCAGCATCCCAGCGATAACGCACACCAATCACTTCCATGGCGCGATTAATCATCTCTTCAGATTTTCCGGTCACGGTATCCGCCAATCGGTCAGACACTCGAGAGATATAAGCCCTACCAGCTTGAAACATACTTTCTTTTGGAACAACTGCTTCAGTTGGTGCGTCAGCTACCACCACGGTATCTGCGGCATTTGCAGATATAGAGATAGTCAAACCCAGGGCGAGGCCCAAGATTTGTGAAAGTAGCGCTTTTTTTAGTGACATCGAACCAGTTTAACAAAGAACCCTTATTTAACCAAGTCTTGACTATAGTCTTAAGTCTTTGTTTACATGGATGATTTTTCAGAACTTGGTGCATGAATGCGGGTCAAATGCACCAAAATAGCCCATAGAATAGGGTTTTAGGCTCTAACTAAGTCAGTTCGGCAGCCGCAAATAATTCTCTGGTGTAGACCTGTTTGGGGTGCTTAATCAGGGTCTCAGTGTCGCCAAACTCAACCACCTTGCCCTCTTTGAGCACCATCACCTCATGAGACATGGCGCGGATGACTGCTAAGTCATGACTGATCATCAAATAAGCTAAGTTGTACTTCTTCTGCAATTCTGAAAGTAAGGCGAGCACTTGTTTCTGAATCGAAACATCTAATGCGGATGAAGGTTCATCCAAGACCAATATCTGCGGCCGCAAAATCAAAGCGCGGGCAATCGCAATACGCTGCCGTTGACCTCCAGAGAACTCATGCGGATAGCGAGTTAACGCTGAGCGATCCAAGCCCACTTCTTTGAGCATATCGACCACACGAGATTCACGCTCGGCTGGCGATAAGTTCGGATGGTGAACATCCAAACCCTCCGCAATAATTTGCATCACATTCATCCGCGGTGAAAGCGAACCAAAGGGATCTTGAAATATCACTTGCAGGCTAGAACGCATCGCACGTCGATCTACCGGCTTCAGTGTTTGCCAATCTTTACCAAGCACATCGACATCACCTGTTACTTGCGCTGCAGAATCTCCTAACAGACCAAGCACGGCCATACCTAAAGTAGTCTTACCTGAACCCGACTCACCAATGACGCCAATGGTCTGGCCTTGCTTCAAATGAAAGCTGACTTTTTTCAAGACCTTATGGGGAGGTGCTTTTTTAAACCAAGACGTCGACTCTGAACTTGGGTATGCGACAGATAACTCTTCCGTCTTTAATAGTACGGGCGCTAATGGCATCACCGGTGCGAGTTCGCGAACAGGCTCGCTATTCACTAAAGCGCGCGTGTAAGGATCGGTCGGATGATTAAACACTTGTTTAGTTGGCCCAGACTCCATCAAGTTGCCTTGATTCAAGACGGCCACACGTCCAGCAAAGTGCTTTACAAGATTGAGGTCATGGGTAATCAATAAAATTCCCATGCCACCATCTTCTTTAGATTCTTCTTGTAACTCTTTTAGCAAATCTAAAATTTGCAAACGCAAACTGACATCTAACGCAGTAGTTGGTTCGTCTGCAATCAACAGACGTGGCTTACAAGCTAATGCCATCGCAATCATGGCACGCTGACGTTGACCGCCAGATAGTTGATGTGGGTAGGAATGAAAGCGGCGCTCGGGTTCCGGGATGCCCGTCTTTTTGAGGAGATCAATCGCTGCATCTATGCAGTCAGACTTAGTAATGAGGGGCTGATCAATCTGCACTGCTTCAATAATTTGATTGCCGATGGTAAATAAAGGGTTGAGTGCTGTCATCGGCTCCTGAAACACCATGGCAATTTCACGACCACGGATCTCACGAATATCTTCTATGGGCAAGGACAACAAATCGACTATCCCTTCATCTTTTTGATTCCACAGAATTTTTCCAGAGACTTTAGCGCCCTCAGGCTCTAGCCGCAAAGGGGCAAGCGCAGTTAAGGTTTTTCCTGAGCCAGACTCGCCTACTAAGGCTACTCTCTCACCAATGCCAATTTCTAAGTTGAGATGATTAACGGCAAACTTCTCACGGCGCCCAGCGCCGAAAGAAATACAAAGGTCTTCATAGCGCAGCAAACTCATGAGCGACCTCCACTCATCAGGCCAGCTTTGCGAGAGTCATACGCATCACGCAGCGCTTCACCCATAAAGGTCAGCAACAGTAATGTGGCCACCAAGACAATAAAAGTGGAGAGCGAAATCCACCATGCATCCAAATTACCTTTGCCCTGTGACAGTAACTCACCCAAGCTAGGCGTTCCCGGTGGAACACCCAAACCAAGAAAATCTAAACTCGTCAGCGACAAAATGGCAGCACTCATTCGGAATGGCAAAAAGGTGATCACCGGTGTCAAACTATTGGGCAGAATATGACGCCACATAATTTGTAGATTTGTGAGGCCCAATGCCCGCGCAGCCCGCACATACTCTAGAGCACGATTACGAAAGAACTCTGCACGGACGTAATCAGATAAACCCATCCAACCAAATGCCGCTAACAAAATGATGAGTAGCGAAACGCTGGGATTAAAGATTGAGGCGAAGATGATCAGCAGATATAACTCAGGCATTGCCGACCAAATCTCAATCAAGCGCTGGGAAATTAAGTCAAACTTACCGCCGAAAAATCCCATTAGAGAACCAGTAATGATGCCGACGCTCACGCCCACAATCGTGAGTGCTAAACCAAACAGAATTGATAGTCGGAAGCCATAAATGAGACGCGAGAGTACATCGCGTCCACGATCATCGGTGCCTAACCAGTTTTGCCAAGACGGTGGCGCCGGATTAGGAACTTGAGAAAAATAATTCAGCGTCTCGTAGCTATAAGTAATTGGTGGATAGATCGCCCAATTGCCATCACTCGTAATATTGTGACGAATATCAGGATCCAAGAAATCCGTTGGCGTCGCAAAGTCTCCACCAAAGACAGTCTCAGGCTGATTCTTTGCTATTGGAAAATAAAAGTGGCCGTCATAACGCACTAATAGAGGCTTGTCATTCGCAATGAGCTCAGCGCCCAGAGAAAGACCAAAGAGAACTAGAAAGATCCACAGGCTGGCATAACCTCTGCGGTTACTTCTAAAACGCTGCCAACGACTCATGACCCGCCTCCAGCACCAAATTGAATGCGAGGATCAACATAGACGTAGCAAAGATCAGAGATCAACTTCGTAAATAAGCCAATCAAGGTAAAGAGATATAAAGTACCAAAGACCACTGGATAATCACGGCGCATTACGGATTCATAAGAGAGCAAACCAAGACCATCTAGCGAGAACAAGGTTTCGATCAAGAGGGATCCAGTAAAGAAGGCGCCAATGAAGGCTGCTGGAAAACCGGTGACTAAGGGCAACATCGCGTTGCGAAACACATGCTTCCAAAGCACTTGCTTTTCCGTGAGGCCTTTGGCTCTTGCGGTCAATACATACTGCTTACGAATCTCTTCCAAGAAAGAGTTCTTGGTCAACATCGTCACCACTGCAAAGCTACCCAATACCGAAGCGGTAATTGGTAACACTAGGTGCCACAAATAATCCATCACCTTACCAATGAAGCTCAGATCACTCCAGTTATCGGAGGTCAGCCCTCGTAAGGGAAAGATTTGTAGAAAACTACCGCCGCCAAAGATCACCAATAAAAGAACGCCTAAGACAAAACCTGGAATGGCATAGCCTACTAAGATCATGGTGCTAGTCACCGCATCAAAACGAGAACCATCACGCACTGCTTTGGCTATTCCCAATGGAATAGAAACTAAATAGGTAATAAAGAATGTCCACAAACCAATGCTGATTGATACCGGCAACTTAGAAATTACCAAACGCCAAACACTCTCATGTTGGTAATAACTGTCGCCTAAATCAAATCTAGCAAAGCGACCCAACATCATGAAGTAACGCTCGAGTGGTGGCTTATCAAAACCATATAAGGCTTTGACCTCTTCTAAGCGTTGCGCATCAATGCCCTGACGTCCGCGATAGGTCGCTCCAGCACCAGAAGATTCTGTACCCCCAACCGCTGCATCACCTTTACCCTTGAGTTCCAATACCATTTGCTCAACTGGACCACCCGGCACAAACTGAACCACTGCAAAGGTTAAGGTCAAGACACCCAACAAAGTTGGAATCATGAGTAACAAACGCTTAAAAATATAGGCGCGCATTTGTCCTTGCATTATTTAGCCCCCTCTTTCCACCAGTTTTGCATGATCCAAGGTTCTGCCTGGTAATACAAAGGAGGCTCTGGGTAGCGCATCTCATTGCGGAAGGCAACTCGATGAGTGGGGTTGTACCACTGCGGTATCACGTAATAGCTATTCCACAGTACACGATCGAGCGCTCTACAAGCAGCACGCAACTCTTCGCGATTCTGCGCCTTAGTAATTTCTTCGATTAAAGCGTCTACGACTGGCGACTGCATACCAATGATATTGTCTGAACCCTTTTCTTTGGCAGCCTGACTACCAAAACGATCCCACAATTCATTACCAGGATTCTGAGAATCTGGGAAGCGAGTGGTCGTCATATCGAAGTCATATTCATTCATGCGCTTTTGGTACAAGGCAAAATCGCTCGTACGAATATCAAGCTGAATACCCAACTTTTCTAAGTTGCGACCATAAGCAGAAAGGATTCTCAAGAAAAAGCCGCCGTTCTCCACCATCTCCATACGAAACGGTTCACCCTTTTCATTGCGCAAAGCACCGTCACGATACTGCCAGCCAGCGTGCATGAGTAATTCACGAGCTTGACGCAGATTTTGACGAAGACTACCCGGTGACTTGGTTGATGGTGGTAATGGCATCGGACCAAACACCGCATCTGGCACCCATTGTGGATATTTCGCCTTGAGCGGTTTGAGTAATTTGAGTTCTGCTTCTGTGGGTTTACGGGGCCCATCGAAGTTTGCGCTTAAATCACTATTAGTGAAGAAGCTATTAATACGACCGTACTGATCAAAAAATATTTGGCGATTCAACCACTCGAAATCCAAAGCTAAGCCCAATGCTTGCCGCACGCGCGGATCTTGAAAAATCGGTTTACGTACATTCATGGCAAAGCCCTGCATACCTGCGCCATTATGGTTTATGAAGGCCTTCTTTAAGAGTGTGCCGTTGTCAAATTTAGAACCGACATAACCCTTCGCCCAAATCTTGGCGCGATATTCCACCAGAGCATCAAACTCCCCTGCTTTGAATGCCTCGAGTCGCACAGCATCGTCACTATAAAGTTTGTAGAGCACGCGATCAAAGTTATAGAAACCCACCCGCACATTTAATGGCTTTGCAAGTTGATCAGCCCAATACTGCGAGTTTCTTTTAAAGACAATCGATTTCCCCGCCTTAAAGGACTCAATCAGATAGGGGCCACTGCCAATCGGTGCGTCAAAGGCTAGCTTATCAAAAGCAATCATGCTGCCATCAGGACGCCTTCCCCAGTTACGAGAAAAAATGGGCAGCGTTCCTACCATGATCGGCAATTCAGTATTGTTGTTCTTAAAGTCAAACCGTACTACTCGATCCGAGATGATGACTGCTTGTTTCACATCAGCAAACGTCGTTTTATAGCGAGGATGTGCAAGGCCACTCATCAAGGTGTCAAAACTATGTTTTACATCTGCCGCCAATACAGGACTGCCATCTGAAAATTTAGCTTCTGGACGAATATGAAACGTGACTGACTGACGATCCTTAGCTATCTCAATATCATCAGCAAGTAGGCCGTAAATACTAGATACTTCATCCGCACTACCCTCGGCGAGGGATTCAAACATCAAATCTATTCCTGGAGCCGTGACACCCCGCAAGGTGAATGGATTGAACTTATCAAAACTGGTTCTTTGCCCAGGGTTTGGCAAAGTCAGAGTGCCGCCTCTGGGGGCATTGGGATTGACATAGTCAAAATGGGCAAATCCATCTGCGTACTTCGGCTTACCGTACTGCGCTATACCTTGCGCCGCTTGCGCAATATTGCTGCCAACCCCGACTAGCAGGGCTAACAGCAAGAAATGAGCAATTTGGCGAAAAGGGGTTTGAGCTGACATATATGCAACAATTGTAGATAGCAAATCATATTTGAAGTAAAGGACACATCATGGGCTTTCTCTCCGGCAAAAAAATCCTCATTACCGGCCTCCTCTCCAACCGCTCTATTGCCTATGGTATTGCCAAGGCCTGCCATCGCGAAGGCGCTGAACTTGCCCTGACTTACGTGGGTGAACGCTTTAAGGACCGAATCGTCGATTTTGCAAAAGAATTCAATACCGAACTCATTTTTGACTGTGATGTTGGTAGCGATGCGCAAATTTCTGCCCTCTTTAAAGATCTAGCCAAATCCTGGCCTCAATTTGATGGCTTTGTCCATGCGATTGGCTTTGCCCCACGTGAAGCGATTGCTGGTGACTTTTTGGAAGGTCTCTCACGCGAGGGCTTCAAGATTGCCCATGATATCTCTGCTTACAGCTTCCCAGCAATGGCTAAGGAAGCATTGCCAATGCTGCGCGATAAATCTTCATTACTAACATTGACCTACCTTGGATCAATGAAGAATGTTCCCAACTACAACACCATGGGTTTAGCCAAAGCATCCCTCGAAGCTTCCGTGCGCTACCTCGCTGGCTCTGTTGGTCCTAAGGGTATTCGTGCAAATGGTATTTCTGCTGGCCCAATCAAAACCTTGGCTGCTTCTGGCATTAAAGGTTTCAGCAAAATTTTAGAAGCGGTTGAACAAACTGCACCACTGCGTCGCAACGTCACGATTGATGATGTTGGCAATACTGCTGCTTTCTTGTTATCGGATTTAGCCAACGGTATTACCGCTGAAATCATCTATGTTGATAACGGCTTTAGCCAAGTCGTTGGTGGAATGGAAGACGCTTGAGTAGTTCGGTTCCATTAGGCGAAGCCCTCAAATTCTGGGCTAAGTTAGGCTTGATTAGTTTTGGAGGGCCCGCAGGACAAATCGCTGTCCTACATCAAGAGTTAGTAGAGAAGCGTCGCTGGATTTCTGAGCGGCGCTTTTTACATGCGCTGAACTATTGCATGGTCTTGCCTGGCCCCGAAGCCCAGCAACTAGTTACCTATATTGGGTGGTTAATGCATCGTAGTTGGGGCGGCATTCTGGCTGGCACCCTATTTGTATTGCCCTCACTATTGATTTTGATTGGTCTGTCTTGGGTATATCTCACCTATGGACAAGTGCCTTGGATCGCTGCGATTTTCTTTGGCATCAAACCGGCGGTCACCGCTATTGTTTTGCATGCAGCAGTGCGTATTGGCAAACGTACGATTCACAATCAAGCGTTGCAATGGATTGCATTGGGTTCATTCTTAGCAATCTTTATTTTGAACTTATCGTTCCCCATCATTATTTTGCTTGCTGCCGCTATTGGTTACTGGGGCGGTAAGCGTTACCCAGAATACTTTCAGCAAAGCGGTCATAGCAACAAAGCAGTGAAAAGCTACGGCAAAGCCATCATTGATGATGACACCCCTACCCCAGCGCATGCTCAATTTCATTATCAAAAAACTTTAGTTCATAGCGCCATTGCCTTTGCTTGCTGGCTACTTCCGATGAGCATCTTAATAGCTATCTTTGATTGGAAAACGCTCTATCCCAATCTTGCTTGGTTCTTTACAAAGGCAGCCTTTTTGACTTTTGGTGGCGCTTATGCCGTGTTGCCATATGTCTACCAAGGTGCAGTAGATCAATTTCATTGGTTAAGTGCCAACCAAATGATTGATGGTTTGGCTCTTGGTGAAATGACTCCGGGACCACTGATCATGGTTGTTGCTTTTGTTGGTTACCTCGCTGGACATATTCAGCACCTCATTGGCAATAGCAGTCCATTTTGGTTTGGTGTACTAGGGGCAGTTGTGGCTACTTGGTTTACCTTCTTGCCATCCTTCTTCTTCATCTTGGTTGGTGGACCCTTGGTGGAATCAACCCATGGCAAGATGAGCTTTACAGCACCTCTCACGGCGATTACAGCAGCAGTGGTTGGTGTGATCGTCAATCTTGGTCTCTTTTTTGCTTATTACGTATTTTTACCCCATGGTCTAGGTGGCACCATCTCTTGGATCTCTATGCTGATTTGTGGCTTGGCAGCGATAGTTCTCTTTAAATTCCAAAAAGGGGTGATGACCGCATTGGGTGGCTCGGCCTTAGCGGGCCTGTTGATCCACTTTTCCGCTATTTTGATCCACTAAGATTCTTTCCTAAGATTGGCATAATAGAAGTTATGCGAATCGAACCTCAAACCATCATCCATCTTCAAGAGTGGCTCGGTAAAACGGAGTCTCTATCTGACACCGTCACTGCCGCGCCAGTGCGCGCTTTATCAGCAACCCTAGATAGGCCTGATCCCGAACCCAGTAAGGGCAGCTTCCTACCTGAACTATGGCATTGGCTCTATTTTTTACCTCATGCACGACAGTCTGAAATTGGTCCTGATGGCCACCCCAAGCGTGGCGGCTTCTTACCACCCGTTCCTCTGCCACGGCGGATGTGGGCTGGTAGTCGTATTCAATGGCTAGAGCCTATTAGGGTCGGTGATGAGATTCAGCGTGTTTCGAAAATTGAATCCGTTACTCATAAAGCAGGTCGTACTGGTGATTTAATTTTTGTTTTGGTGAAACATGAAGTCTCAAATCAACAAGGCTTAGCCATCATTGAAGAACATGACATCGTCTATCGTGATGCGCCTGGTCCTGATGACAAACCGGTGGCACCAACACCAGCGCCTACCGATGCCAAGTGGAGTAAAACGATTACTCCCGATGATGTTCTCTTGTTTCGTTACTCAGCATTGACTTTTAATGGACACCGCATTCATTACGACCGTCAATACGTTACCGAAGTGGAAGGCTATCCAGGCTTGATCGTTCATGGCCCGTTGATTGCGACACTCTTGGTTGATCTTGTGCGTCAGAGTATTCCTGGTTGCAAGTTAAAGAGCTTTGAGTTCCGCGCGATACGCCCTACCTTTGATATCAATCTCTTTAAAGTTAGTGCTAAGCCTGATTTAGAAAAAGATCCTTCTGGCAAAACACTTGCAATATGGGCACAAGACCACGAAGGCTGGCTCACGATGCAAGCTACCGCTGTTCTTGCGTAATAAGACAGTCGTTTAAAAAAGAAAACTTGAGGCCGCACCCCGATGAGTAATGAACATTTATCTCGTGAATTAGCAAGCTTTGCTAGCAATCTAAAAATTGCTGATATTCCTAACGATGTGATTAGTCGCGCAGAAGATCTTTTAGTAGACTGGTTTGGATCTGCAATTGCGGGTAAGGGTTCGCACCCTGTAGAAACGATTACCCAGTTCGCCCTAAGTATGAGTGGCTTTGATGCTACTCATGCTGGCCCTTCTGAAATCCTGATCAATCGTAAAACCTCGAGCCCATTCTTAGCAGCGATGGCGAATGCTGCGGCCTCACATGTAGCAGAGCAAGATGATGTTCACAATGGCTCAGTCTTTCATCCGGCTACCGTAGTTTTTCCTCCAGCCTTAGCGTGTGCGCAAGCGATTGGGGCCTCTGGTGAAGATATGTTGGTTGCCGCAGTAGCAGGATATGAGGTAGGCATTCGGGTAGGAGAATTTTTAGGCCGCTCACACTACAAAGTTTTTCACACTACGGGTACTGCAGGTACGCTTGCAGCAGCTGCTACTGTCGGTCGTTTACTCAAACTCAACCCTGAAAAAATGCTTAATGCTTTTGGTTCTGCAGGCACTCAATCGGCAGGTCTTTGGGAATTTTTACGCGATGCCGCAGACTCTAAGCAATTGCACACGGCACACGCTGCCGCCACTGGCTTAATGTCGGCCTATATTGCACAAGCTGGTTTTACTGGCGCACAGCATATCCTAGAAGGCAAGCAAGGTTTAGCTGCTGGCATGTCTAGCGATGCAGACCCTAGTAAATTAGTGGACCGCTTAGGTAGTCGTTGGGCTTTAGCAGAAACGAGTTTTAAATATCATGCCTCTTGTCGCCATACCCATCCTGCTGCTGATGCTCTTCTGCAAGTCATGCTTGCCAACAAACTCAAACCTAGTGATATCGCTAAAGTGGAAACTTTAGTACACCAAGGTGCAATTGATGTCTTGAGTCCAGTGACCGATCCTGCAACAGTGCATCAATCGAAGTTTTCTATGGGCACTGTATTAGCACTCATTGCACACTATCGGTTTGCTGGCTTACAAGAATTCGATGAACACTTCCATGATGAAGCGATTTGCTTGTTTAGAGATCGCGTCACGATGACGCTCGATCCCGAAGTGGATAGCGCTTATCCCCAACGTTGGATTGGCAAAGTCAAAGTTCATTTGAATAACGGTCAAGTTCTCGATGGTCGCGTTGATGAACCCAAAGGCGATCCTGGCAATACCCTTTCACGCTCTGAAATCACCGATAAGGCAATGCGCTTAGCTGCCTTTAGTGGTGGAGCTAATCCAGCTGAGATGAGTAAAGCAATTGATCTCTTGTGGAATATCCGCAAACAGGCCAAGATGGGTTCTTTACTTCCTGCCAATTAAATCCCCAATTTAGACTTTCATGAATCCACTTGATACCCCGCTAGGCTTTAGTTGTGACTTTTTATTTGTGCCAGGCACTCGCCCCGAGCGTTTTATCAAAGCCCTGGATAGCGGTGCTCATGGGGTTATCTTAGATCTAGAGGATGCTGTAGCAGAAGAAGATAAAGAGACGGCTCGTAATGCAATCCGCACTGCTTGGCCGCAGTTTTCAGCTGAACAAAAGAAGCGTCTTGTGATTCGCACCAACTCTCCGGGAACCAAGTTTTATTCCGCTGATTTGATTCTGACCCAAGAATTACAAGTAGCCTGCTTACTGATTCCCAAGAGCGAGTCCGTTGATCAAATCAACGGTGCAGCCCTAGTACTACCGAACACCGCCATCATTCCCATGATTGAAACAGCGATTGGCTTAGACCGACTCCAAGAAATATCCACCGCCAATCAAGTGCTCCGTCTTGCCCTAGGCAATCTTGATTTACAAGCTGACTTGGGCATGATCTGTGATCCCCAAGAAACCGAACTGCAAACGGCTCGCTATCAAATCGTTTTAGCTTCCCGCTTGGCCCAAATTGCCCCTCCAATTGATGGGGTGACACCCTCAACCGATGATCTGCCTCGCATCACTGACGATGCTGAAAGAGCGAAACGGATGGGCTTTGGCGCAAAACTGTGTATCCATCCTAAGCAAGTGGCTATTGTTCAGACTGCGTTTATGCCCACTGAAGAAGAAATTCGTTGGGCCCAGAGAGTGATCGAAGCAGATCATGCCTCAAAAGGGGGTGCTGTGAAGCTGGATGGCAGAATGATTGATCGCCCAGTGGTCCTATTGGCCCAAAGAACGCTGGCGCTTGCTGGTAAACACTAATCCCCAGCAAAACTCATTTTTATCAAAAAAACTGGCAAAATGGCTCTTAACGAATCTGTACCCCAACGTTTTAATCACTAATACTAGAGACTAACTATGAAATTACGTAAATCACTTTTCACTGGTTTCTGCGCAATGGCTGCTTCAGCACTACTCGCTGGCAATGCATTGAGTGCAGATGTTTACCCAAATAAACCGATTACGCTTGTTGTACCCTTTTCTGCTGGTGGTCCAACTGACGCCGTTGCGCGTCTGATTGCCGTACCAATGGGCAAAGAATTGGGACAAACGGTCATTGTTGAAAATACCGTTGGTGCTGGCGGCACGATTGCTGCAACCAGGGTGGCACGTTCTGCTCCAGATGGATACACCGTGTTTATTCACCACATGGGTATGGCAACCGCACCAGCTTTGTATAAAAAATTAAACTTTGATCCAATGAAGGATTTTGAATACATCGGCCAAGTAGTAGATGTACCCATGGTGCTCTTAGGTCGCAAGAATTTCCCACCGAATAACTTTAAAGAGTTAGAGGCTTACATTAAGGCCAATAAAGATAAAGTCACTTTGGCAAATGCCGGTCCTGGTGCAGTGTCTCAGTTATGCGGCCTCTTATTCATGTCACGTGAAGGTGTTGAATTAACCACCGTACCTTACAAGGGAACTGGTCCTGCTCTAACAGATTTACTGGGTGGGCAAGTAGACCTCCTTTGTGATCAGACTACACAGACTGTTCCTTACATTAAAGATGGCTTGGTTAAAGCTTATGGTGTGACAACACCGAAGCGTCTGCCAGCTCTGTCGAACATCCCTACTTTGGATGAACAAGGTCTTAAAGGGTTCGAAGTGAAAGTTTGGCATGGTATGTATGTCTCCAAGGGCACGCCTCCTGCAGTTGTTAATAAGATTAACAAGGCACTGAACGTTGCTTTGAACGATCCAGAAGTCAAAGCCCGCTTAGCGGAGTCCAACATTGAAATCGTTTCACCAGCGAAGAGAACTCCAAAAGGATTGCAAGATCATCTCGATGCTGAAATCAATAAATGGGGTCCTGTGATTCGTAAGGCTGGAGCTTACGCAGACTAAGCAGTTCACCCTGTCTATGAATAAAGCCAGCTACACGCTGGCTTTATTTTTGATATCAACCCGGTCTAAATAAATAACCAGAGCGGAACTTCTCTTTGCGCTTTTGAAGAAACAAACTCACTAGCGCAAAGATTGACCAAATTACCAAGAGTGGATCCAATAGGTAATCCCAAAGATTAGCAGACTCATGCCAATGAATGACCCAAGCAATGATAGCTAGGCCAATGATCCAAGTTCCCTTAGTCCAATTGGCAAGCGCACAAATGACAGCCGATAGAAGTACGGCAAGCAAGAAAATATTCGAGCCGTAACCCCATGCATAAGGATCAATCATGCTCAGACCTAATGCGAAAGGATAAAAACAGAGTGCAATGATGGCAATACTCCACTTGAATGCTAGGGGCGCACTCTTATGACTAGGCAGCAAGGTGCCCCATAACAGCAAAGTGCTCACCATACTTAAATCACCGACCACCCCACGCACATAAGCCGCTAATGGAAGCTCCATAAACATCCCTAATCGCCAAAAAAAGAGGTTGGTCAGTACGAATAACAAAAGGAGTTTTGCTGCTAATGGAAATTTCAGTTGAGATAGCTTTTGAATTCCTAACATGAGGACCAAAGAGCAAGTAATAGACATCTCTATCAAAGCAAAGGTTTGCATCAGATCATTCATTATTGCGCCTCCTTCACTTCGATACTCGATCCCGCATTGCTTTGTACCGGTAACTGACTATAAGCACGCTCAAGCCATGCGCTGGAGAAATACAAATGCCGAATCTTTTTACGGTCCCAGGTATAGACTAAGTGCGCATCATTACCACTGGCACTGATTAGGTAGGGATAAGAAAACTCTTTGCGCTCTTGGTCTGGTAATGCTTCATCATTTTCTAGCACCTCAACAACTTGCCATTGTCCCGACTTAGGATTGCTCATCATGAATACCAAGCGATAGCGCCCTGCCTCAATATTATTTAGCACCAATAGATGGGCGCCGTTCTTCAGAATTAATCCAGCTACCGCTGAATTAGGATTCTCAATTTCCAGATCGGTAGCAGATTGCCATGATTGGCCCGCATTTCGCGTGTGACTCACCGGAATGCGCTTTGCTTGCCCAGCGCTTCTAGTTTGTCTGAAATATGCAGTAGCATCTTGAGCTTCATTCGCAAACACAGCCGGCTGAATTGCGCTACGACCCGAACTCATACGCCGCTTATCAATGACTTGAGTTGTATCTAACCTCAAAAACTCACCAAAGCGGCCGATCCATTCATGATAAGCCGGCAGTCCCAAGCGTCCATCGGTCATTTGCACTGCAGGCGACTTCACTAAGGTACTTAGATTAACAAATGGCGAAGTAATTAAGCGTTGAGGACGACCCCAAGTCAAACCATCATCATCTGACAACATGGTAGAGATTGAACTTCCAGCCCAGCCCCCAATCGAGACCGTCACAAAAAATAATTGCAAGCGGCCATCTGGCAAACGCGCAGGAACGGGGTTGCCTAATTTGGCGATATAGCGTGATAAGTCTTTTTCGGCACCCACTCGATCGATCACCATTGTAGGCGCCGCCCAAGCGTTTGTTTTGGGATCGAATACGGCTGTATTAATCACCACATCAGGAGCGCCTTCGCGGCTACCTGCAAACCAAAACGCTCTGATAGCACCATCTTTTAATGCAATCAGTGAAGCAGCATGCACAGACGGTGCACCGGTATCGGGCAGCCAATCAGTACGCGGGCTAGCGATAGGAGGTTGTGAAGGTACTTTTGTCTTGGCGGTTACTTTACCTTCTGGCTGCGCTTGATTTGTTTCATCTGCTTCTTGTGCAATCACTTCATTTCCTGAAAATGGCGCCCAAGCAGGGCGACTATCAATATGGAGAAATCCAATGACAGCAGCTAGCAACAAAAAACAAAGGGCGATCACACGACTCATCTACAAACATCCTTTACATTCAACAACTCTGCATTAGAGACCGGGGTTGCTATTAAGTACTCAGTAACAAAAAGATGTTCGCCAACCTTGCCAAGTAACATGGCTTTAATCTCTTCATCAGAGTGACGCGCCCTCATTTCCATTCTTTGGCCAATGATCTGACATGAGCTACAAATGCTAGGCGCAACGCCTAATGGAGACTGCACCGCAACTAAGGGATAGGTTTTGATAAGACCCTCTACATCACCAGCCTCTTTAGCAAGATAGCCATGCAATTGAGCACCTGGTAATAGCAAGCGATATTCTTCATCTTTTGCCCGATAGTCACAGGGAGTCCAAACATCTTTACCATTGACTTGCGCAATCGTCGCAGCAGAAAAGCGGCCCAATTGCCCCTCTAATGGACTAAGACTACTCGTAAGCGCGCAGTAAATGAAAAAGCATCCGATGAGTGCCAAAGTCTTACATTGACTTCTCTTGATCAGACCAAGTAAAACAATGATGAAAGAGGTGCCCATCAATAGCCAGTGCAGCGGGTGATATGCCCACGACTCTGAACTACCATCAAAATGAGAGCCTTGTAAATGCAACCCAAGCCAGAACAAAATCGCTAGCACCATACCCTGCAATACCAAGCTAATGCGAAAGCCCCATAAAGGCAAATGTTCCCAGCGCACAGCAATCAGTACTGCAAAAGCAGGCATCACGGGCAAGAGATAACGACCAGAGCGTTGACTTGGTAAGCTGAACACCAGCAAGAATGTAGAAATAAGCAAGAACAATAAAATTTCTTCTGTCGACAAAAGACGACGTTCACGCCAACATTGGATTAATGTGGACAGAAGTACAAATATAAATAAGCCAGTATTAGCGATCGTCGTAATGAGCAACATCCAGATGCTATCGCCACCGCGAACGAAATCTAGCAAGTAGTTAGAGCTACGTGCGGCAAACTTACCAGCATTCTCACCCAGCACAAATTCTTTCCAAACTGCATCTGGCTGAGGATCAAGAACAAACCATAACCCGAAAACGCCCAAGGCCAACAGGCCAATGAGGATTAATTTATAGAGATCTCGGATGAGCGTTTGAGAAATATTCCATTTTCGCCAGTACCAGTAATACAAGCCGAGCGCTAAGGAAGCAGGAACAATATACGCAAATGATTTTGCAAAGAGTGCTAAACCAAAACTCAGGCCTGCCAATAGTGGGAATAAGAGTTTGGACTCAAAGGCGCTCTTCCCCCAATATAAAAGCGCCAAGAATGGCAAGCTTAGCCACAGCACTTCTGGAGGGTCCGTGAGAAATGGGCGCCCATAACGATAAGTTGCAAAAAAAGATAACCAAACGAAGGCTGCCAAAAATCCAGTTTGGGTATTACCGGTAAATCGACGTACTGCTAAAAAGAGAAAAAAAGCAGTGAGCCCTGTATAGAGAACGCTAGGCAAACGTAAGTTTTCAAGACTCCATTGGCTTGCCCAACTGGTACTCACAATGCCTTGCCAAAAAATCAATGGGGGCTTGGTATTTTTAATCCCGTCCATTTGAGATTGGAGTGGCAACCAATGACCAGTATCAGCTGTCATCCGAACAATATGCATATAGGGATACTCGTCCCCATTTTTAGGGGCAAAGCGACTGTCCAAGCCATAAAGATAGGTAATTACCACTAAAACGAGGGTAAGGAGTGCATATCGAAGGGGAAAGGAACCACGCATACCTATAGTTTATAGGCTTAAGCCCCTTGCCAATGAAAAGCTGACATATACACTTTATTGAATGAGCTTATGAAAAATCCCTATGAGTCATATACCCCTAATCAGGGATTTCTTGTTTAAGATAGGGCTAGAAACTTTTATGCGACCGCTTACTTTTGGCGCATATTCATCAGAACGGAGATTGCTTCCTATGCAAGCTAAACAAATAAAGTCTGCCCTATTGATGGGCGCCCTTGTTCACTTTTATGCATTGATTGGTATCAGCCATGCACAAAGTGCCGATGCTACCAAGTTATATCACCGTGGATTAGCTGCGACTTGCGCTAACTGCCATGGAACTGATGGTAAGGGTGTGGTTGATGGTGGTATGCCACTCATCAACCAATTGAGCAGCGAGCAAATGCTGACCCAACTCAAGGCATTTAAATCTGGAGCGCGTGAAGGCACCATCATGCCGCAGTTAGCCAAAGGCTACTCTGACGAGCAACTCGAAATCATCGCCATTCAACTCGGCAAGAAATAATAGGAGCACATCATGGATCGTCGTCACTTTATTGGCCACAGTGCAGCAACACTGGGATTGCTTGCTGGCTTCTCTGGTCAAGCACGCGCAAACTTACAAAAAGCAGAAATCCTTGTTATTGGTGGCGGCTATGGTGGTGCTACCGCCGCCAAGTATCTGCGCCTCTTTTCAAACAACACTGCTAAGGTAACCTTAATTGAGCCCAATGCTTCATTTGTTTCTTGCCCACTCTCGAATTTAGTGATTGGCGGCTCACGTAAGCTAGCAGAGCTTACTAGTTCATATGACAATTTGAGCAAACGTCATGGCATCAAGATTATTCAGGACAGCGTGGCTAGTATCGATCCAGATAAGAAGACCGTAAAGCTTGCATCCGGAAAAATACTTCCTTACGACAAAGTCATTGTTTCGCCCGGCGTTTCCTTAATGATGAATAGCATTGAAGGGCTTGCGCAAGCCAACAAAGCGGGCGTCACCCTCCAAGCATGGAAGGCTGGAGCTGAGACTGTTGCACTCCATAAACAACTCGCCTCCATGCGCGATGGTGGGACTTATGCCCTGAGTATTCCAGAAGCCCCTTATCGTTGCCCTCCTGGTCCTTATGAACGCGCCTGCCAAGTAGCGAGCTACTTCAAACAGAACAAACCAAAGTCAAAAGTGCTCATCCTCGACGCTAATCAAGATGTCACTTCTAAGGGTGCCTTATTTAAGAAGGTATGGGCTGAACAATACGCCGGCATGATCGAGTATCTGCCAAAACATAATGTGACTGCTGTAGATGCTAAAACCAAAACGATTAAGTTTGAAATACAAGACGACCTCAAAGCGGATGTTTTGAACTTATTGCCAGCCATGAGCGCTGGTGACATTGCTGTCAAAACTGGACTTGCGAATTCAAATGGACGCTGGGTGAATGTGAACTTCATCAATTTTGAATCAACTGCTCAAAAAGATATCCACGTATTGGGCGATTCGATTCAAGTGGCCTTTGCTATGCCTAAATCCGGACACATGGCTAACCAGCACGCTAAAGTTGCAGCCGCAGCCATTGTGGCCGAACTCAGCGGCTGGGAAATGAATCCCGCCCCTGTGTTGACCAATACTTGCTACAGCTTTGTCAATGCCAAAGAAGTGGTGCACGTAGCGAGCGTTCATCAATACATCACCGCTGAAAAGACCTTTAAGCCAGTCCCTGGTTCTGGAGGAGTCTCACCTGGCCCAACCACCCTAGAAGGTGTTTATGCCTGGGGCTGGGCTCACAATATCTGGGCTGACACCCTTGGTTAATTTTGCCTATTTGAGAAACATACAGAAACTCATTGATAAAACGATAGAGGCCTTATACATATGACCCCGACTTCCCCAAAAGACGCGAACAAGATTGAGGCTATTGTAGAAAAATGGACAGTGCCTATTGGCAATCTATTTGTCTCGCTCTTTCATCGCATTGCCTTGTTTGGCATTGGTGCTGCTACCGTTTGGTCTGCAGCAGTCGCCTTCATGGGAATGGTAGGTAAAGGGGTTGCATCGATTGAAGACTTGCTACTTCTATTTATCTACTTAGAAATCGGCGCGATGGTAGGTATTTATTTCAAGACCAATCACATGCCCGTGCGCTTCTTGATCTATGTTGCCATTACTGCGGTCACTCGCCTCATTATTGATTTAGTCAACACTAAGCATGAAGCAGATATGGCAATTCTTCTCATGGGGTTAACTATTCTCATCTTGGCCATCGCAAATGCGATTGTGCGTTACGCTTCCTTTAAATTCCCCAGCAGATCCGGGGAAAGTGAATAAGTTATACAGGTGGCTCCATCTTATTAATTACTTGTGTTGCAAGTGCGACTGATGTCTCGTTAATCTGATAAGGTTGAACCCCTCGATTGAGACAGTTACGCACATAGTCAATGCTAGTGCGCAAAGCATAGCAATCGCTTGCTAGACGCCTAGAAACCCGAATGGTGAGCGCTTGATATTCGAGGACGTCCAATCTTTTCAGGTACTCATCCCGAAGACTTAAATCAAAATTGGTCAGCAACTCTTGCTCAAAACCCTTTAAGTCCGAATACAAGCGATTAATTTTGTTTTGCATCCGCCTTGTTCTATAACCAGGCAGTGCTTGCAACAAGGGATAAGAAATCACCAGGAATGGCAGCAAAATAAAAACCAGTCGATTGACTAATTCTGCAAGCCAGAATGGTAAATAGGCCACTAAAAATGGATAGCTATTCTTTTCGTAATGAATCGCAACCGAGCTTTCTGGAAGCATTGTATTTTTAAATGAGGGGAACTCACCTCTAGCAGCAAAAAAAGATGCCTTGCCATTAATTTCTTTTGTGGCTTCTAGAAATAAAAATTGTATTGCCGGATGCATGCGATCATCAATCAGCAGATTGGTAGTAGTGGCAAGAAGCTTCATATCACTACTGGGGAAATTACGTTTTAAATCAAATGCACCTTCAGGTACATTCAGTATGCGCAGATATGGAATCAGTTTGACATAGGCCTCTGCTCTTCCAAACGTACCAATTTGTAAATTAGGGTCATTCAATAAAGCTTGTACATTTGGAGAGTAGTAGGCATCAACAATAAAAACCCCATCAATCTCCCCTTTCTGGATGGCTTGAATAGCCTGATCTGGTGGAAGTTTTAGAAAACTGGGTCCTGGCTCATAGCCTGAAAGCTTGAGAATTTTCGTGGCCTGTGCGTAAGTACCGCTACCCTCCATGCCAATGGAGATTTTTTTGCTTAAGAAATACTGAAACTTGCTATCAAAACCTTGAAAATCTTTCTCCTTCAGTTCTGAGCCCCGATAGAAAAACCAAACAGGGTCATAAGCAATAACGCCTAAGGACTCGACACCAGTCACTCCTGACGTATGGACAACGCCTGCCTGAACAAAAGCAGCTTGGAGATCATCTTTACGGTCTGCTAAGCGATCAATATTTTCCTGTGCGCCATTGGTAGCCACTAGCTCTAGAGTAATTCCTTTTTTAGCAAAAAATTCAGCGTAACGTTTGCCTAAAAGCTCATTAGAACTACCGGGAGATCCGGTTGCCATTAATACATGGCGAGGTGGAGGTGGATCTGCGTACCACCAGATACCCATGAGAATAGCTAGGAGCAATATCAAAAGCGGCCAAGTCTCTTGCAAGAATTGAGTAAAGTCTGCCCACCATTCCTGAGCGCTCTCAATGAGACCTAAAAAGGTTTCCTTAGTATTGTCTTTAAAGCTTGCCATACGCTACCGATCAGCAAATATTCTAAAAGCTAATGATAATGTCCTTATCCCAATTTCATCAAAATAAACGGCGGTCAACATGTTATTTCTCAGAAAATCTGAAGATAGGGGCTATGCAGATCATGGCTGGCTCAAAAGCTTCCACTCATTTTCCTTTGCGGGATACCAGGACCCGAAGTTTATGGGTTGGGGGAATCTCAGAGTCATTAATGAAGACCGCGTTGCGCCAGGAATGGGCTTTGGTAAGCACGGTCATCGCAATATGGAAATCATCAGCTATGTACTATCCGGTGAATTGGCACATCAAGACAGTATGGGAAACGTCAAAGGTATTCCTCCGGGAGATATCCAACGCATGAGCGCAGGTAGCGGTGTCACCCATAGCGAGTTTAATCACGCAAAAGATCAAACGACTCATTTCCTACAAATCTGGATTGAGCCTAATGTTTTAGAAATTGCACCTGGCTATGAGCAGAAGACCATTCCACCAGCAAGCAAAGAAGGCACTCTCCGCTTGGTCGCATCACCAGATGCTCAAGATGGCTCGGTATCGATTTCTGCGGATGCGAAGATGTACGCGGGCCTATTTAATGACGATCAATCCACTTCGCTTACATTGGACCCGAGCCGCAAAGCCTACGTTCACCTGATTCGTGGCTCACTGCAGGTGAACGGTCAAGTGTTGCATGGTAGAGACGCCCTCATGCTTCAGGATGAAAATAAATTGGCTATCTCTCATGGAAAAAGCGCTGACGTCTTAGTATTCGACCTCAGCGCTTAATGATGTTTAGAGAAATGAAGAGCTAATCTAGCTTGATCTTGGCTTTCTCTATGACGACTTTCCACCGAGCAATATCGGAGAAATAAAGGTCTGAAAATTGCTGTGTATTCATTGGGGCAATTTGTACACCGGCCTTTTGAAAGCGATCTTTCATTTCAGGTGTTTCTAAAATCTTCAAAACAGAATTGTTCAGCTCTTTAATAATGGCTGGTGACGTGCCAGCTGGCACAAACATACCCTGCCACAAAGCCATTTCATAACCCTTCACACCCGCCTCTTGAATAGTGACCAATTCTGGAGCACCACTAAAGCGATTCTTACTAGTCACTGCCAAGGCCTTGACCTTATCGCCCTTATATAGAGGTAGACCAACTGGCATGCCGGCAAAGTAAAAATCAATTTGACCACCAACTAAATCCGTTGCGGCAGGTGACCCACCTTTGTACGGAATATGAATCGCTTGCAATCCAGTAGTAGCTAAAAATAATTCGCCTGCCATGTGATCTGAATTACCAATTCCAGAAGAACCAAAACTTAACTTACCGGGATCGGCTTTGAGCATCCCAATTAAATCGGCCACTGTCTTAGCTGGAGAATTATTATTGACGATCAAGATATGAGGAGTCGCTGCAACACCGACCACTGGAAGTAAATCTTTTTGTCCATT
The DNA here is from genome assembly GCF_018882005.1 of Polynucleobacter sp. es-GGE-1. NCBI lineage: Bacteria > Pseudomonadati > Pseudomonadota > Betaproteobacteria > Burkholderiales > Burkholderiaceae > Polynucleobacter > Polynucleobacter sp. es-GGE-1. The sequence continues at coordinate 133,707 of NZ_JACVPE010000003.1, read as the reverse complement.
AAATGGTAGCTTTGGATTGGCTGCCACATTAATTGCTAAACCATTTTGCGCAAATAAAATGGTGTAGCCATCTGAGCTACTTTTTGCAACTGCGTCTGCAGCTAAGCTACCAGCAGCCCCGCCACGATTTTCTACAATGATGGGCTGCTTTAAAGCAAGACTAAGATCATTGGCAATCATCCTACCAACAATGTCAGTAGAGCTTCCGGGAGCATAGCCGATCATCATCTTGATCGGTTTATCTGGGTAAGCAGCAAATGCTGAACCCATCAGGACTGGAACAACTGCTGGTATCACTGCTGCACTGATTGCTATGTTTTTAATAAATTTTTTGAACATATTGTCTCCTCCAGTCATGTTATAAATCTAAAGCTGTAATACCGCACTCCTGAGCGCAAGTGTTTAATGCATCGAGCAGCTCCGGGGAAACCGGAATACCCATTCGATTTCTCTCGGCCATAGTCTTGGCTGAGCCTTCACCTGGAACACGAACTGCTTTAACACCAGGTAGTGTGGCAGAATTTTTTAAGTCCTCTACCAATGCAATCACTCTACCAATAAAAGCTTCCTGATCTCCAAAAGCGCTTGGATCAACTGCAATAATCGTTTGCCCAGTGTTGGTTACTAAGTCGTGATGTGCATTGAAATCAATCGTACCTTTACCAACTGCCGCATTATTCAGGGCGCCCGCAAGCAAGCCAATCATCACTGCTAAGCCATAGCCCTTATAGCCACCAATGGGCAATAGTGAACCCTCAGCCGATTTTTTAGGATCTGTAATGGGCTTACCTTGACGGTCAATCATCCAATCATCCGGAATAGTCTCGCCTTTTTGTGCCGCGACTTTCACCTTGCCATAAGCCGCTACAGTCGTCGCAATATCCAGCAGTACCATAGGGCCATCACCCGCTGGCACTGCAATAGCGATAGGGTTAGTAGAGAGTAATAAGTCAATTCCTCCCCAGGGCGCCATATGGTTTGCATTACCAACTGCCATATAAATTCCAATATAGCCTTGCTCTGCTATCTTGCGAACATAGACTGAGGCTGCGCCTGAATGATTGCCGTAATGACTACCAATCCAGCAGACACTATGTTGCTTTACCTTTTCAATGGCAAGTTGAACGGCTTTGTCCATCACTAAATGACCTAAAGCGTTATCACCATTAATCAGTGCTGTAGCACCCTGCTCACGCTCTATATGAATGTTCGGCTTGAGATTCACGCCCCCAGCCTGAATTCTTTTGAGATAAGCGGGTAAACGAAAAATGCCATGACCATCAGCCCCAACCAGATCAGACTGCACCATGAGATTTGCAATCGTATCGGCATCAGCCGCAGGAACTTTTTGCGACTGCAGTGCTTTTGAAATGAATGCTTCAGCGTCAGCAATGGCTAAATATTTCATCGTGACCTAAACCTCTGAGCTCGCTTTAAATTCCATGCTGTAGACATACTTATTCTCTGGGTGATGCGTTACTGTTACCTCAAACAACTTATCTTGATCATCGAAATAGCGACGAATAATGACCAAGCATGAGGTGTCAGGCTTGATGTTGAGCTTTACTGCAACCTCAGGTGGCGCCAAAGCGGCGTACACATCGACTTCAGCCCGCTCAATTCGAGCACCATACTTTTTCTCGATCTGCTCATAAACCATCACCTGAGTATGTTCGGGATCTTTTGTCAGCGAGGCAAACCGAGGCAAGATATAAATATCAGTCCAAGCAATAACTTCTTCGGCTTGTTGACGTTTACGAATCCCACCAATGTGGTACCAAGATGATCCCAGCGGCGCCCCAACAATTTGACTGAGGCGCTCATTGAGCTCGATATATTCTTCAACTAGATTCTCACGATAAGTATCTCGTGAATAACTCAAGATATCGATTGGAGAATTAAAGCTTTGTGTAAAGCGCCGTAAGCGCTGCCGTGATACCACTTTAGTAGGGGCGCCCTGATGACGATAAATCAAGCCATTCGTTTCCAGAATTTGCAGGGCATGCCGCAAGGTGTGCCGACTGGATTGAAAATCGCGACAGAGGTCCGCCTCGGCAGGCAAGACAGACCCCACAGGCCAATCACCGTTATAAATACGCTGCTCTAGTGTATTTGCTAGAGACTTATATAACGGTAATCGCTCAGCCAATTAAGAAAGCCCAAACATTTTTTTACCAGCAACTGGTACGCGTGCTTTCAGAATGTCGCCAGATAAAGACTCGGTGATGTAGAGATCTTTACCATCCGCACCACCAAAACACATATTGGCCAAATGATGGTGATGTGGGTTCTCAGAATAGATCAAGTGAGTTGGCAACATATTGTTATCAAATCTCCAGATACCAATCCCAAGATGACATACCAACAAGCCATTTTCTGAATCCATCTCAATCCCGTCAGGACCTGCTACGCCGCCAGTCAGTTGAACTGCCACGCCTGTTTTAGACACAGAGCCGTCAGCCATCAAAGGTAGTCTCCAGATTTGCTGGGACCTAGTAGCAGCTACGAATACATGCTTTTCTTGTGTATTCAAAGTGATGCCGTTAGGACTTGGTACGTTGAGCGCTAAGCGATCTAATTGACCATTGGCGCGCAATCTAAATACGCGCCCTGTTGGATCAGCAATACCTGTCTGCCCTTGATCAGTGAAATATAAATCGCCATTGGAGGCAAAATGCAAATCATTTAAACCTTTGAAGTTTTCGCTGTACATCGAACCCAAGATTGTTTCGATTTTCCCAGTCTTTGGATCAAGTGCAAGCAAGCCTGCTTTGTAGTCGCAAATAAATGCGCGTCCGTCTTTATGAAACTTCAAGCCATTTGGCCATCCGTCGTACTGGGTAATAAGCTCCCATTCACCCTTGGTATCAATGCGGAAAACGCGGCCGAAAGGAATATCGACAAACCATAAATTGCCTTCACGATCAAAGGAGGGTCCCTCTAAAAAGCACTCTACTTCGGCGCCTTGACGATTTGGATCGGACCAACCTGTGCGTGATTTCTTTCTGAATTTTTCAGGCATCGTAGAAAAAACTTCTGTTTTGATCTTCTCAACCGGCTGGAAGGGGTTATGCATCGTCATGAAGGAGGCTCCTTAAATAAGTTATACGGACAAGTAAGTTTTATTATTGAACTATTAAACCATAATTAATGATAACCTTAAGCACTTATTGATCAGAAGTGATCGACAATCATTTATTACTTAACCGTATAGGTTTAAAACTATGAAATCTGTAGCTGTTATCGGAACCGGAATAATGGGTGCTGGCATTGCAGCCGGCTTTATTGCCAAAAATATCCCAGTGGTTATTTTAGGTAGATCAAAAGACAAGGCTGATGCTTGCTTGGATAAAGCCATCGCTCTGGCAAAAAAAATTGGCGTGGATGGAGACAATGCCACCAAAGATGAAGCTGACATGAAGAAGCAGCAATTCGTTGGAGTCTTAGAGGAATGGCAAGATTGGGGCAACTTTTCTTGGGTGATTGAGACCGTGGCTGAGAACTTAGAACTCAAGCAACAGATATTCCAATATCTTGATCAAGTGGTGCCAGAAAATATTCCGATTGGTAGCAATAGCTCTGGCTTCCCCATCAGCAAAATTGCAGAGGGACTCAAGACTGCCAAGCGCATGATGGGTGCTCACTACTTCATGCCAGCAGAAGTCGTACCCTTGGTTGAAATCGTCATGGGACAAAAGACTGCCATCCAATTTGCGGAGCAAGCTTGCGAGCTTTATAAGGCCATAGGCAAGAAGCCTGTCTTGGTCAAAAAAGATATCCCCGGATTTTTAGCCAATCGTATTCAACATGCATTAATGAGGGAGGCCCTCTCGCTAGTTCAAGAGGGTATCGCGACACCGGAAGATATTGATGATGCAGTGAGATATAGCTTTGGTTTCCGCTATGCTGCCGTTGGACCCATGACCCAAAAAGAAATTTCAGGATGGGATGGCATGGCTAATGCCGCTAAAGAGATTTACCCATCACTTTCTAATATCACCACCCTGCCACCTAAAGTCGTTCAACTCATGGCTGATGGAAAAACGGGCATGAAAGCAGGCGAAGGCTTTAGGAAGTGGACCCCAGAAGAAATTAAAACCGTTTCAGACTCCTACTCCAAGAGATTAAAAGCTGCTTTTGATGTTCTTAATATTGAATGATGGAATAGGCTTGAGCTATAGCATCTTTAACGCGATCCAGGTTGGGAGTAATTCCAACTCCGGTACTGTTCAGTTGATGAACATCAAGATGACCATGCTTAGCTATTAATGGTTGATCGCAAATATCAAAACGTAGATATTGATTTGACATGCTAAATCCCCAAGGCGCTTCACCGATCGCAAAACCAACAGCTGCCGTTGCAGCACCTGATAAGGATGTTTCGGCTACTTTGCAGGCAAGATTGAGCTTGAGATTATTGCTTCGCAAGAGCTGCGCGCATTTCCATGCCTCTAATACTCCGCCCGTCTTAATTAACTTGAGGCTTGCGCCATCAAGCGCATTCGCCTTCCTGAATTCCTCAATTTCATTAGAGCCATGGATAGACTCATCTAGGCCAATTGGAATTGGCGAGCGCTGCTTGAGCAATACAAAATCTGCCAAGGGAGAATCTGCATGGATGAGCTGCTCTGCAAAAGATAATTTGCTTGCTTGCGTGGATTCACAAAAACGAATTGCATTATCCAAAGACATGGTACCGTTAGCATCTACCGAGATAACATCACCTTCGAGTAGATCGGAAAGTAGCTTTACGCGATGTAAGTCTTCTTCAAGTGATAACGAGCCTATCTTAATTTTCCAATGCTTAAATCCAGCTTCGCGAAATGATTTGGCATCAGCCATCTCTTTTTCTAGCGAACCGCCTAGCATCCGAAGCAATGGAAGATCAGCCGGCGCCGATGTAACAGCATCACTAGTTAATGTGCGCAAATATTTCCATAAAGGAATAGATTTTTTCTGCGTATATAGATCAAGTAATGCCATCTCTAGGCAAGATTTGGCAGATGGATTGCCATACAGGATCGCATCACAAGATGTGGAGAACAGCACTGGGTCACTCCAGTCGATAGCGCGGGCGCTTTCTACCAGATACTTGACGCTAGCCAATAGACTATCGAGAGTCTCCCCAGTCATGAGTGGTGCAACAGAAGCCTCACCCCAGCCTTGGCGCCCCTCATCATCCGTTAAACAAAGTAATACGGTTTTGGCATCCACAATCAGCTCTTTGGCCATTTTGATGGGCTCAATCAGCGGTATTGACAGCGGAAAAATTGTCGCCTGAGTAATTTTCATTTTTTACAATGCATTTAAATCAAGATTGAATAAGAATACACATTAAGAACACGGAGAACATTACATGAGAAAAATCTTTTTAGCATTGTCGTTGGTCACTATGAGCTTTGCCACAAGCTCACAGGCACAGAGCTACCCTACTCAACCCATCAAATTGATCATTCCATTTGCTGCTGGCGGTCCTTCAGATGTTTTGGCGAGAGGTTTTGCTCCTAAGCTGGGTGACAATCTTGGTCAGCCCATTATTATTGAAAATAAACCAGGTGCTGGCGCTAACCTAGCAGCAGAATATGTTGCTAACGCCAAACCAGATGGATACACCCTCTTTCTCATGATGGTAGGTACACAAGCGATTAACGAAACTTTGTATAAAAAATTAAATTACAACCTGATTAAAGACTTTGCACCAGTAAGCCTAGTCGCTTCTTCATCTTTGCTATTTGTAGCAAACCCTTCCGCACCTTTCAAGACTATTCCTGAATTGATTACTTACGCTAAAGCCAACCCAAATAAGGTGAGCTTTGGTTCATCGGGAGCTGGCACACCGCTTCACCTTGGTGGCGAGCTCTTTAATTCTCAAGCAGGGACCGATATTCTGCACGTGCCTTACAAAGGTGCTGCACCGGCATTAACAGATGTGCTTGGCGGTCAAATTGAGACTGCGCTAGTAGGTACTCCAGCTGCACTCCCCTATGTTCGCTCTGGAAAATTAATTCCTCTAGGCATTACGAGCCTGAAACGCTCCCCTAGTGCTCCTGAGATTCCAGCGATTTCAGAATACTTACCAAAATTTGAAGTAGAGCTCGTGTATGCAATCGTAGCGCCAGCGAATACGCCAAAATCAGTAGTTGACAAACTCAATTCTCAACTCATTAGCGTTCTGAATAATCCAGAAATCAAAGGTCAAATCAATGGCAAAGGATTTGAAATCATCACCAGCACACCCAATCAATTAGGCGAATACATTAAGTCCGAGGTTGCTAAGTGGGGTCCGATTGTGAAGAAATCTGGCGCGACTGCTGAATAATCAAACTATCTTATTGAAAGAAATCCATGATTGAAATTTCCGAAAAACGCCTGATCGGCCCGATCATTCGCTTACACCCAAACGACAATATAGTCGTGGCACGAATTGACATCGGCATTGGTGCTGAAGTGCCGAGCGAGGGCTTTACAAGTCGTAGCCAAGTGCCTGCAGGTTACAAGATAGCTGCCAAAAAGATTCTCAAGGGCGAGCCCATTCTGAAATACAACGTCACTGTAGGTTTTGCTAACGTCGATATTGAACCTGGCACCATGGTTCATAGCCACAATACAGAGTTTCGGGAATTTGATCGTGACTATGCCTATGCAAGCGAATTCAAGCCTACACAAATGTTGCCTGAGTCAGAGCGTGCCACTTTCCAAGGCTACGTCAGACCGAATGGTCAAGTAGGCACCCGCAATTTCATAGGCATCCTGTCAACCGTAAACTGCTCTGCAACGGTTGTGAACAAAATTGCGGATTGGTTTACACCCGAAAGATTAAAAGAGTTTCCGAATGTAGATGGTGTGGTGGCATTTAGCCATGACATCGGTTGCGGTATGGAAATGAGTGGTGAGCCCATGCAATTGCTACGCCGCACGATGGCTGGTTATGCTCGCCACCCTAACCTCGCTGCTGCACTCATCGTCGGTTTAGGTTGTGAGCGCAATCAACTCAAAGGCTTGATGGAACAGGAAGATCTCAAGGCAGGAATAAACTTACATACCTTCATCATGCAAGAGTCTGGTGGCACTCGCATAACAATTGAAGCGGGTATTGAGGCAGTGAAGGCTCTATTACCAGAAGCCAATAAAGCCAAACGAGAAACTGTTTCCGCCAGTCATCTGACTGTTGGCTTGCAATGCGGCGGTTCCGATGGCTTTTCTTCGATTACTGCCAATCCAGCATTAGGAGCAGCGATTGATATTTTGTCTCGTCATGGCGGTACTGGAATTTTGTCTGAGACGCCAGAGATCTATGGCGTTGAACATACCCTCACCCGCCGCGCAGCAAATCAATCGGTTGGCGAAAAACTCATCAAACGGATTCGTTGGTGGAAAGATGAGTACTCAGTGGGTCGCGATGTGCAAATTAATGGTCAAGTGAGCCCAGGAAATCAAATTGGTGGTCTCGCCAATATTTTTGAGAAGTCTCTAGGTTCTTCTATGAAGGGTGGCACTGGCCCACTCATGGAAGTCTACCGATACGCAGAACCAGTTACGACTAAGGGGTTTGTCTTTATGGATACCCCTGGATTTGATCCAGTTTCTGCTACCGGGCAAATTGCCGGCGGTGCTAATCTCATCGCTTTCACGACTGGTCGTGGATCGATGTTCGGTTCCAAGCCCGCTCCTTGTATCAAACTGGCTACGAATACCCCAATGTATCAGCGACTTACCGAAGACATGGACATTAATTGCGGGGAAATATTGGATGGCACGGTCTCGGTTCAGGAGATGGGTCAACGCATTTTTGAATTGTTCCTCAGAACTGCCTCAGGCGAACCCTCCAAGAGCGAGCTTTTAGGCTTGGGGGATTATGAGTTTGTGCCCTGGCAAATTGGTGTCATGAGCTAATACGCCTGTAGAATTAATCCACTACGTATTTAGGATTAATACTGGCTTATGAAATTTAGGGATTACTACGAAACCCTCGGTGTTGCACGGACGGCCACCGAGGCAGAAATCAAAGCAGCTTACCGAAAGTTAGCTCGCAAATATCACCCAGATGTGAATAAAGAGGCTGGTGCTGAAGAGCAGTTCAAAGAAATTGGCGAAGCTTACGCAGTCTTAAAAGATACCGAGAAGCGTGCTGCCTATGATCGCTTTGGTGCTAACTGGAAAAACGGTCAAGACTTTACGCCTCCCCCAAATTGGAATGAAGGCTTTGAATATTCTGATGCCGACTATGGTGGCGGTCACCCTGGCTATGGTGGCGGCTTCGAGGGTGATCAAAGTGAATTCTTTGAATCTCTTTTTGGTAGAGGCAAGCATGGCCAAGGTGGACGAGGCAGTAACAGCAGTAATCCACGCCAAGGCATGAATTTCAAAGGTCAAGATCATCACGCCAAAATTTTGATTGATCTTGCTGACGCCTATAACGGAGCCAAGCGGACGATTGCCTTACACATGCCGACCCAAGATGCGAGTGGGCATGTCACTACGCAAGAACGCAAACTTGATGTCAGCATTCCGAAGGGAATTAAAGCTGGGCAAAACCTCAGGCTCTCCGGCCAAGGTGGACCTGGAATTGGCGAAGGGCCAGCGGGTGATCTCTATCTCGAAATTGAATTCCACCAAAGCCCGATCTATCGCGTGGATGGAAAAGATGTATTCATCGATATTCCTTTAGCACCATGGGAAGCCGCCTTGGGCACAACAGTGAATATCCCCACTCCTGCAGGCTCTACCTTAGAACTGAAGATTCCTGCAGGCACTGTGGCTGGCCGCAAGATGCGCCTTAAAGGTAAAGGTATTCCAAGTGCTGAACCGGGTGATCTGTTTGTTGTCCCAACCATTGCACTACCACCTGCAGATAGTGACGCCCACAAAGAGGCTTATCAAGCTTTTGAAAAGGCTTTTGATTTCAACCCCAGAACCCATTTGAAGGGATGATGCGATGACGCAAATAAACACTACAAATATCACTTGGATTGAAGGTAGCGTGGTTGAAAACGAAGTACATATGAGCATTGTGGAGCTCTCACACGCTTCACGTACACCTGAGGACATGATCATGTCGTGGGTCACAGAAGGAGTTTTAAGTCCTACCGGCTCTTCCCCGGAGGATTGGCGTTTTGGTGGTGACTCTTTGAGAAGAGCTAAGACCGCAGCGCACCTGAGTCATGACTTAGAACTCAATGTTCCTGGCGTTGCTCTGGCTTTGAATCTTCTTGATGAAATCGCTGAGTTACGGGCTCGCCTGAAACGGGGCGATTGATACCATAAGGAATTAAGACTCAGAGCGACTTAAGAGTTGCTCCCAACGCTGTAATTTTTGTTCTAACTGCTCAGTAATTTCACTTAAGCGCGCTTGCATACTAGCAGCTAACTTTGGTTCATTCTTATATAAATCAGGATTGCTCATGGCAATGCCAATATCAGCTTGCTCTATTTCTAATTGCTCAATTTCCAAAGGCAAGGTCTCTAGCTCTTGACGCTCTTTGCCATTGAGTTTTTGCACCCCACTCTTAGCTGCTGACTTAGCCACTGACTTTACTTCTACTATAGGCTCAGACTTGACTTCTGCCTTCGGGGTAGACTTTTGATTAGAGTTTGCAGCACGAATTTTGTCAGAGCGCGCCTTTTGAATTTTCCAGTCTTCATAGCCACCTTCATACTCACGCCAGAAGCCATCACCCTCATTAGCAATAATGCTGGTCACTACGTTATCCAAGAAATAACGATCATGACTCACCAAGAAAACCGTACCCTTATAGTCTTGTAACAATTGCTCCAGCAAATCAAGGGTATCGATATCTAAGTCATTGGTTGGTTCATCCAAGACCAAGACGTTGGCTGGGCGAGCAAACAAACGTGCGAGTAAAAGACGGTTACGCTCACCACCAGATAAGGTGCTGACAGGGGAATTGGTTCTCTCAGGTGCGAATAAGAAATCGCTCAAATAACTCTTGACATGTTTTTTATTGCCGTTAATTTCAATCCACTCGCTCCCCGGACTAATGTAATCCTCTAGAGAAGCATTGAGATCAAGGCCTTCCCGCATCTGGTCAAAATAAGCCACTTCAATACGAGTACCCATCGTTGCCGTTCCAGAATCGGGTGCAATCGTGCCCAAAATGAGTTTTAGCAAAGTGGTTTTGCCTGCGCCATTAGGTCCAAGTAATCCAACCTTATCACCACGCAAGATGGTTGCCGTGAAATCTTTCACAATCGGTCTGCCGTAAGATTTACTCACGTTTTCTAGTTCTGCAACGATCTTGCCGCTGCGATCTCCAGCGGATACTGCAAGCTTGACTTGACCGATCGCATCTCTGCGCTCCGCACGACTAGAGCGTAACTTTTCCAAGCGAGTGATTCGGGCCACACTGCGTGTGCGGCGCGCCTCGACCCCTTTCCGAATCCAGACTTCTTCTTGAGCTAGCAATTTATCTGCACGAGCATTAGCTAGGGATTCTGCATTTAGCTCTTGATCCTTAAGAACTTCGTATTGCGTGAAATTACCAGGGTAGCTCCTCAAAATACCGCGATCAAGCTCAACAATTTGAGTGCAAACGTTATCCAAGAAAGCACGATCATGGGTAATCAAAATGACAGAGCCTTGATATTCTTTCAGGAGCTCTTCTAGCCAGGCAATCGAATCTAAATCTAAGTGGTTGGTAGGCTCATCCAATAACAGCACATCAGGCACCTCTACTAAAGCACGCGCTAGAGCCACCCGCTTCTTTGTGCCACCAGAAAGAGTGCTGATCTTGACTTCGGCATCTAAATGCAAGCGGTCTAAGGTTTCATGAACACGCTGCTCCCAGTTCCAGCCACTCAAAGCCTCAAGCTTAGATTGCACCTCGTCTAAACGATGGTGGGCGGCGTCATCCCACTCGCCCACGCTCAGGGCTTCGTACTCTTCGCGCAGGGCTTTAGCCTCAGCTACACCCTTTGAAACTGCTTCAAACACGGTTTCTTCAGCATCAAAGATCGCTTCTTGAGGTACATAAGAAATTCGCAGACCTTGTTGATATTGCAACAAGCCATCATCCATTTTTTCAATACCAGCCAAAATCTTCAATAAAGAAGATTTACCTGTGCCATTGCGGCCAATGAGGCCAACACGTTCGCCAGATTCGAGTGAAAAAGCGGTATTTGCGAGGAGGTCAACATGGCCAAAAGCCAGTTTTGCATCAGTCAGTACGATTAAAGCCATGGCGACATTATCGTCACTTCAGAAAAATAGGAGATATTTCCACTCTTACCCCTCATTTCTGCGAGACTAGTAACAAATGATCTGCAAACTCACCCCTAACGCACCCCGCCTGATCCTCTTTGCAGGGCACGCAGGGAATGGCAAGTCCACTTTAGCCAAAAAGGCACTTCCCCTCATTATTGAGAAAACAGGAGAGGACTTTTTCTTCTTGGATAAAGATACGGTCTATGGAGCTTATAGCGCCCATATGATGCAACTTACTACCCAGAACCCCAATGATCGCGATAGCCCCTACTATCTCGAGAATCTACGTGACTGGGAATATCAGGGCTTACTAGATATCGCCAGAGAAAACTTATTACTTGGAGTGAACGTGATTTTGGTGGGTCCCTTTTCGAAAGAAATACACAGCGGCAGGATGCTGGATCCAGAAGCATTGGGAATTCCACTCCAGACCAGCATATCCATTGCGTGGATTGATCTCGATGAGAATGAAGCAAAGGTTCGTATGCAAAAGCGTGGCGACGCTAGAGATGAATGGAAGTTAGCGCACTGGGATCAATATGCCCAACGTAGAATTGATCCGCCTCAGCATCTTTCGATCATGCGCTTTGATAATCTCCACTTCGATGAAGCCAACTTTGAAAAACTGATTGGCAAATTAATCAAGCAATAAAGTGGCTCAAGAAAAATAGTCCAGCGCTACTGCTTCTGCTACTTTAATCCCATCCACTCCAGCAGATAAGATGCCACCGGCATATCCAGCCCCCTCACCAGCTGGGTAGAGGCCTTTAATATTCAAGCTCTGAAAGTTTGATCCTCGAGTAATGCGCAAAGGTGATGAAGTTCTAGTCTCAACGCCCGTGAGAACAGCATCCTTCATTGAAAAACCTTTGATTTGCTTTTCAAATTCAGGCAAGGCCTCACGAATAGCTTCAATCGCATAAGCAGGCAAGGCTTGTGCTAAGTCAGTCAAATGAACACCTGGCTTATAGGATGGCAATACGCTTCGAAACTCAGTTGAAGCCTTGCCCTCTAAAAAATCTCCCACTAATTGCCCTGGAGCCTCATATGTGCCACCACCAAGTTCAAATGCTTTTGACTCCAGTTGACGCTGAAACTCAAGTCCAGCAAGTGGTCCGCCTGGATAGTCTTCTGGAGTAATGCCAACAACGATGCCAGCATTTGCATTGCGCTCGTTACGAGAATATTGACTCATTCCGTTGGTAACAACGCGATTAGGTTCTGAGGTTGCAGCGACTACGGTTCCACCGGGGCACATACAAAAACTATAAACGGCTCGTCCGTTCTTGGCGTGGTGTACCAACTTGTAATCTGCAGCGCCAATTAATTCATTACCTGCATGGGGCCCTAAACGCGCCTTATCAATCAAGGATTGAGGATGCTCAATACGAAATCCCACCGAGAAGGGCTTGGCTTCCATGAATACGCCTGCATCATACAGAGCCTTAAAAGTATCACGTGCACTATGTCCCAAAGCCAACACTACGTGCTTAGCCTGCAAATCAGGCTGCCCTTCGATTTTGACTCCAGTAATTTGCTCGTTCTCAATATTAAAGCCAATCACTTTTTGAGAAAAACGAATTTCACCACCCAGATCAATAATTTCTTGACGCATTTTTTCAACTACGCCAACTAGGCGGAAAGTGCCAATATGGGGTTTTGCCACGTATTGAATTTCTGCTGGCGCGCCCGCTTTGACAAACTCCTTAATCACCTTACGACCATAGAACTTCGGATCTTTAATTTGACTATAAAGCTTGCCATCGGAAAACGTTCCAGCACCACCCTCACCAAACTGGACATTAGACTCAGGATTCAAAATATTTTTGCGCCACAAACCCCAAGTATCTTGAGTGCGCTCTCGAACCTGCTTACCGCGCTCAAGCACGATGGGCTTAAATCCCATTTGCGCCAAAATCAAAGCAGCGAAGATGCCACAAGGGCCAAAACCAATCACTACAGGTCGTAATACTTTGCCAGCGCTTATAGTTTCAGGTGCTTTAGCTACGAAATGGTAACTAGTATCTGGCGAGGGTCTGACATGAGTGTCGTTCGCAAACTGTTTGAGCACCGTTGCTTCATTTTTGACTGAAAGATCTACTGTATAAATGAAGGCTAGAGCAACATTCTTACGCGCATCATAGCTACGCTTAAAGATTGCAAAAGAAATTAAATCTTTTGATGATAAATTCAGACGCTTCAGAATCGCCAGCTCAAGATCATCTGGAGCATGAGCAATGGGTAAACGCAGTTCGGTGATACGGATCATGGGGCTCTACGGTACATATTCATTTTCTTATTCGGCTTTCGCGCCGGAAGCTTTTACTACATTAGCCATACGTACATAATCCCTCACCAATAGCTGATTGAAGTCATTAGGTGATAAGTTGCCAATTTCAATACCTTGGCGGCGCATACGTTCAATAATCTCTGGCTGCTTTAATAACTTACTCATTTCAGATTGCATCTTCGTGATGATTTTATTCGGAGTACTAGCTGGGGCAAGTAGCCCAAACCAGCTATCAAAGACATAGCCTTTCAAGGTATCGCCAATTGGAGGAACACCAGGCACAAACGGTGATGGTTTTTCTGAGGAAACGCCCAAGAAACGAATCCGTGAATCATTAGCAAAAGGCAATGCCGCTACATTAGCAGCGATGACTGCTTGAGCACGTCCTGCTAACAACTCGGTAATAGCGTCTCCCGTACCCTTGGTTGGAATATGCACCAGCTGAATTCCGGCCATACTATTAAAGTGAGCCATGGCCAAATGTGAAGCACTGCCATTGCCGGCGCTGGCATAGTTATATTGCCCTGGGTTTGCTTTTGCTAAGGCAATAAACTCTGCAACAGACTTCGCTGGAAACTCTGCATTGGTCATCATGATGTAACTACTAGTACCAATATATGCTGCGCCCGTAAAATCTTTTATCGGATCAAAACTGAGTTTATTAAATAGGCTGCCATTAATGTTATGACTTGCGGCTGCCATTAAAAAGGTATATCCATCGGGCGCAGACTTTCCTACAATGCCAGTGCCAACTGCACCACCTGCACCTGCTTTGTTTTCAACTACGACTGGTTCACCTAGTGCTGAACCTAATTCATTGGAAAATGATCTTGCCAAAGCATCCTGAACACTTCCGGGAGAAAAAGGTACGATGATCTTCATGGGCTTACTCGGCCATACATCTGCCGCTAATGCTGCATGATGAAAACTGGCAGCACAAATACCTATCAAAAAAATCGCTGCAATGCGAATTTTCCAAGTAATAGCAGTATTCATAGAAGACCCAAGGGAAGAATAAATTACTAAAATGATACGGCAATCTGAGGTGCCACCATTTAAAGGCGATAATGCCGTATGGCTCTCCGCGCAACTATTCATAAAGTCGACCTTCATGTCGCAGATTCAGACCGCCACTACTATGGCAGTCATTCTCTAACCATCGCAAAGCACCCCTCTGAAACTGAGGAACGAATGATGGTCAGAATCATCGCTTTTGCATTGCAGGCTCATGAAGACCTCGTCTTCACAAAAGGCTTGAGCGATACCGATGAACCTGATTTATGGATTAAAGATCTGACAGATGCTATTAAGCTCTGGATTGAAATTGGTCAACCCGATGAACGGCGCATTCTCAAAGCCTGTGGAAGGGCAGACCAAGTCGTTGTGTATTGCTATGGTGGGCATACTAGCAAAATCTGGTGGGATGGCATTGCCAACAAACTAAATCGTGCTCGTAATCTACAAGTCATTTCCATTCCCGCAGAACAGGCTAAAGAGCTCAATAAGCTGGTTGAGCGCAGTATGGTCATCCACGTCAATATTCAAGATGGTGAAGCCTATATTTCGTCCGATCAAGGCCAGGTGACCATCACCCCAGAAATCTGGCGCTCCAATCAAAGTTAGACTAAATGAAGTCTGTTATCTTTGATACCAATGTCTTATTAGATATCTTTGTATTTAATGACTTCAGAGCAATTCATCTCAAGCAGGCACTCATTAATAGGCAGATTCATGCTTTAGCAAGCCCAAAAACTTTTGAAGAGCTTGCTGATGTTATTAGTCGCCCCCTCTTCTGTCTTGAACAAATTCATCAAGTAAATATCCTTAATGAGTGGCGCAGTTTGGCTAGAACCATAGACGACAAAACCTTGATCAACGCACCATGGCAATGTCGTGATCCAGATGATCAAGTCTTTTTAAACATTGCTTATACGGCAAAGCCCTGCATGTTGATCAGCAAAGACAATGAAGTCCTCAAGCTAGCGAATAAAGCCACAAAGGAAAGTGTTTACATCACCTCTGACTACAACGCTATTTTGGAGTGAACGCTTTATAGACTTTGAGCAGCCCTCGCTGCTATCTCAAATGATTTGAGACGCGCTTGATGATCAAAGATCTGGCCAGTAAATAAGATTTCATTTGCACCGGTACGATCTAACCAAGTACGTATTCCTTTTTTAATCGTCTCGATTGAACCCACCAAAGAACATTGCAAAGTGTGTGCTGCCGCTGCTTGCTCATGGGGTTCACAAAACCCATCCAGATCAGCAATTGGCGGAGGTAGTTGACCACGTGTATTGCGACGCATGCGCACTACATTTTGTTGCAAGCTTGTAAACAGATACTGCGCCTCTTCATCGGTATCGGCAGCTACCACATTCATGACAAATGCAGAATAAGGTGTCGCTTGTTGCGCAGATGGTTTAAAGAGTTCTCGATAAATCGACATCGCCTCTAATAGCTGCTCAGGCGCAAAATGAGATGCAAAGGCATACGGTAAACCAAAATGAGCGGCCAATTGAGCGCCATAGAGACTAGAGCCTAAGATCCAAATCGGCACATTAGTATCGGCTCCTGGAATCGCTTTTACAGACTGCCCCTCCTGAATAGGTCCAAAGTAATGCTGTAGTTCGCGCACGTCTTGGGGGAAGCGATCATCGCTGCCTAGTAGATCACGACGCAATGCGCGCGCTGTCATTTGATCAGTTCCAGGTGCTCGGCCTAAGCCCAACTCAATACGACCAGGATATAGAGATTCTAGAGTGCCAAATTGTTCTGCAATCACTAGAGGGGCATGATTGGGGAGCATCACTCCACCAGAGCCTACTTTAATATGTGATGTACCCGCTGCCAAGTATCCAAGCAATACAGCCGTTGCTGAGCTAGCGTTACCAGTCATATTGTGATGCTCTGCTACCCAATAGCGGGTATAGCCCCACTTCTCAGCATGCTGCGCCACATCCAAGGAGTTTCGCAGCGCATCGGCGGCAGTAAACCCCTGTGGAATGGGAGATATATCTAGAATGGAGTACGGGATGGAATTTGCCATCACTAAATCATACCTAGAAAGTGCGTTTTATGAGTAAACCCAAAATGGCTGATCCTGATGATGGACTTTTTAAACCTGGAGCAAAGTTGAGACATGTAAAGACCGGTGGATTTTATAAGGTCGCTTTTCTAGCAAATATTGAAGCCACTCTAGAGCCAGCTTATGTCTATGAATCACTCCAATCGCACGATTTTTGGATTAGACCCAAAGCTGAAATGGAAGATGGTCGATTTGAGCTTGTTACTAAATAAGGCGCCGCCAATGACTGATGACAGAATTACCAACCTCGAAATCAAACTCAGTTTTACTGAGGACCTTATTGAGAAACTCAATGAGACTGTCTATAAACAACAACAGCAAATTGAATTTCTGTATCGCGAACTCAAAGCCATTAAAGAGCAAGCTAGCAGTGGTGGTGCAGGTAGTGGTAGCTTAAAAGATGATATTCCGCCGCATTATTAGATCGGCTGATACTATATAAACACTAGACCAATCATTAATAATAATTAAAAGGATAAATCATGGGCAACTTAATGCCATTTCTAATTCAATGGGGTTTAACTTCCTTGTCTCTATGGGTGGCTAGTTATATCTTTAGCGGCCTGCGATTTGCTGATGGCGGCTCGCTATTAATCGCCGCCCTGCTGCTCGGCTTTGCTAATGCCATCGTGAAGCCTCTGCTGATATTGCTAACATTGCCATTAACCGTGTTGACCTTGGGTCTCTTCTTATTGGTAGTGAATGCCTTGGTGTTAATGCTGGTATCAGCAGTAGTGAGTGGCTTTACGATCTCCAGCTTCTGGACCGCATTCTTTGCCAGCATCTTTATTTCTTTGTTTAGCCTATTTGTGAGCGGCTTAGTTTTTTAACTAATTAGCACCTGGATAAATATCTGACCAAGAATGTAGCGCTGCTTTACAAGGCTGGACCGCATTCTTGGTAGCGATAGATTTAGCGTTCTCAGCCAAGATCGTTGCCCCACCTGTCAGAATCCCTAAGCCAATCGATATAGCGCTGTTCACTACGCCTTCTTTATTGACACCTGCCTGAGGATTGAGCAAGGTTCCCTGAAGCTTCAATAAGCCCGCTAAATTGACGCCCGTTGTCAGTCCAGATTTTTCTCTAGGATCAATCTTGATATTTAAAGCCTCTGTTTTTAAATCTACTGAGCCAGATAGCACCATATCCAAACGATCTGTTACCACCCCAATAGAATCATTCAAGGCGACCTGGCCATTACTGACTGGTAGATAGACAACTGCGCACTCTAACAAGGTTTGATCAGTTTGCTTACGCATTGGGTTCACGGCATTCACAATCGTGATGAGGAGATCACCACCACCATCGATAAAGCGAGAATCTAGACTACCTTTACCAATCGAAACTTGCACTGCGCCATTTGCCCGACTCGCTAATTGATGCATCGAAATTCCAGTACTGCGAAGATTAAAGGCAAGCTCTGTATCTCCACCCTTGACCTTCGTATTAGCATCAACTGCATCCATCAGCTGCTCCAGAGTAAATCCCTTTGCCATACCTTTCATTGAAATGCGCGGATTAGGACCTTGAAATTCAGCAAGGCTAGCGCGCACTTGAGCAGTACCTTTGCCAAGACCGAAAGAGAGATCATTGACATCGATTTTAGGGCCATTAAAAACAAAGATTCCTTTTAAATCCGTCAGCGGCACATGACCTGGAATACTCAGCTCTTGAATATTGATAGCAAGCTTTCCACTAGCATAGGGCAACATATCGAATGGCAAGGCTTCATCACTAAAGAAAAACTTTCCACGTGGTTTTGAAGAGGGAGAGCTTTTAGCACCACTAGCGCCAGCGAGGACTGCTGAGCCAGCTAAGGGAGCAAACTCAAAAGCTTTAGAGCTCAGATTGATATTAAAGTTTGGCAAGCTCTTAGGCTTTTTATCTATTTCGCCATTGATGGCCAAGGTTTTGCCATTCACTGTGAGATCAAAATCTAAGGGCAGTTTGACGGGGCTCAGATCCCAGTTGTCTAAAGCATTATGCAAATTACTAGTCCTGCCTTTAATCAGTAATTGATAGTTGGCGTACTGCGCTTGACCCACTATCTCTGTTTTATTGCTACTACCCACTAGCGATAACTTAGACAGCAGAATAGATTTAGGTTCAGCACCAAAACCTTCATAACTCAAATGTGCATCTGTAATGCTGAAATTTTTAATCCTGACAGGGTCAACTTGGTCTGAGGTCGAACTTGATGCAGCTACAGAACTATTCGATGGTGACTGAGTCGCATTGCTCACCTTAGCTCCCAATGAAACTGGTGGCGAGAAATCCCAGTTACCGTCGCCAGCTTTATTGGTCTGTAATTGTGCCTCTACACCATTCAGATTGATCGCATTGAATGCAATCTCTTTTCTTAACAAGGGGAGTAATTCGATATCTAACTCTACATGCTTGACCGTTAACATATCAGTCTTACCAGCCCATGATGCATTACTCAAAGAAACTTTCTGTGCAACAATCCCCAGTGAGGGAAATAATTTCAGGCTAACAGGTCCAGCAATCTTCAAATCACGGCCGGTAGCGTCTTTCACGGAGGAACTCAGCAATTGCGTTAACTGAGCTGGGTTGATCGACGATGCTGCATACCAAATGCCTAAAGTAGCGATAGCAACAATAGATGCCAAAAAGAGTAAGAAGAGTTTGAGAGATTTGTTCATTACATCTTCATTTTAAATGGGCACAAATAACTTACCTAAATGCCCCGCCTGTCAAGAAGAGCTTAGCTACCCCGATGGGGATAACGATGTTTACGGCCAATGTAGCCATGAGGTGGGCGCACAACAGAAGCAGGCAATCAGTTGCTCAAAGCCTGCTTCCTCAAGAAAGATTAACCCCTCTATTGGGCACTGGCTTTCTTAAGCACTGCGTATATCTGGTCTTTTAGTAGCAACTTTTCTTTCTTTAGAGTTTCAATTTCCTCTGGCGTACTCGGCTCTTTATGGTCTTCCATCCGCAGAATCTTGGCATCCAGGTTATTGTGTTTATCAAACAGATGGGAAAAGTGACGGTCTGTTGTCTTTAGCTTGGTGATTAATTCGCGATATTCTGGAAACATAGATTCCCTCATTCAAAAGTGACTGGGTTTATTCATAATGCGTAGTTTCAGTGTATCAATGCCTACCCAAGAGAACAATAAGCTAGGCAATATTTTTATTCTGCCCCACGTAATATATTTAGCAGGAAAAACCCCATATAGGCTTAGTATTTATTGCAATTAATTTGCAGTAATATCTACCAGTGCTGATGCACATTAACTACCAAAAATGAAGGGTAATAGACCATGGCTACAAAGAAGTCACCAGCAAAAAAGAAAGTAGCGACCAAGGTGGTAAAAAAAGCCCCTACAAAGAAAGCTGTTAAGAAGGTAGCTGCTAAAAAAGTAGCCTCTAAAAAGACGGTAAAAAAGGTAGTGAAACCTGCTGCTAAAAAAGCGGTAGCTAAGAAGCCCACTAAGAAACCAGCAGCGAAGAAAGTTAGCAAAAAGGCTAGCACTAAACCTGTTGCCAAATCATCTAAGGTTGATCAATATGGTCTAGAAAAAGAGGATGAGTTTTATGGTCTCTACTTCGCTAAATCGACTAACAAAGGGTTGGTAGAGGTAAAGCCCTGCACTTTCTCTCTCATGTATTGGTGGAAAGGTTTGCTTGGCTACCCTGACATGATCGAAATCTCCAAAGGCAGCAATACGGCAATGTTGCAGTTTGAGTCTACTTTTGGTGGTGGCGATTCAGGTGAGACTGAGTTAACTGAACAAGATGTTTTGGATATTGATCACATCATTGAAGTAGATGAAGAAGAGATGTTGATTTCGCTTTACTCCTATGTACCAATCCCAGTACCAGAGAAATTAGTTGGTGCATTAAGCTTATCCATCCTCAATATCAATCCTGAAACCCGCTATGGCAATCTAGAACTTTGCTCAACGGAGAATGAAGAAGGTGAAACTGAGCACTTCCTGCGTTATCGTGCAGCGACTTATCTACGCGGCATCAAGTCAGGCAAAGTAGAAGCCATTGAAAGCATGGTCACTAATGGCTCTGAGTTCTTTGGTCTTGCCTTAGATGCTATGTGTGTCAATAAGTCTATTAAGAAATGGTTGCTAAGCTAATCGCTTCATCTCACTTAATTTAAGACTCATCTACACAAATAGTTGTACGTCATCGGAAAGCGGTCATTGACCGTTTTCCGACTATCAACAATCGTCGCAGTTCGTTTTCCGAGCTTCTTGCACTCTGCTACCGCCATTTCCTGAGCTTCTTCTTCCTTGGCATCCTTTGGAGAATGCACGCCAATAGTTCCATCAGACTGCTGATAAACACCAAATCTGCTCGGTGGTGTTGAGCAGGCAAGCAAGATGACGCCCATACATACCAAGAAAAGCCGACTCAATACAGCTGTAAAACTAGCCATGTTTTTACCTTGCAATTAAATTACCCCAATCTATACTTGCATATAGCCATATCGCAGATTGGTTCTACCATCACCAAACTCGTCATAACTAAATTTAGCCAGAGCCACCTTATCCCCTGCAAGCGCACTGCGTTGTGCTTGAGTAAAGTGATAGAGTCGCGCTGAGTTATCGCCAAAGATAGCGCGTTTGACTGGTCCATCAGCAGAGCCTAAGGGGCTAAAACCATACTTCTTTTGCATATCCTCTGGGATCTCAAGACGGCGTAAGGCTTCAATCTGCCATTGCGGTGATCCTGTCCAGATGGCATCGGTTCCCCAGACAACGTGATCAGAACCAAGGCCCTGAATAAGTTGACCTAACATCGCAGCACAGAGTCTTGGTTCAGCAATAGTACTCTGAGCAAAGATTTGTCCTAAATCACCATAGACATTATTGACACCGGCTTTTTGAGGAATCTGTGCCAAGTCAGTTACCCAGTCAATTCGGCCTGTGCGCCTGAACTGCTGCCAACCCTCATCCCAAGTGCCACCTGTATAGCGAAAGGCGGAGTGATAAATTACGAAATTTAATTGTGGCCAATCTTTTGCCGCTTTGGCAACGTCATCGACTTTTGCATAAGGCAATAGATGTGGGTACTGCTGTGTTACAGACGGTGGATATAAACCTTTATGCACACAAACGTTCGCAAGACTTGGCTGCGTCTTACTCCACTTTGCTAGCTTTTCATAAAAGGGATACAGCAACTTCTCATCATCAAGCCGCCAAGGATGTGTAGAAAGTTGTTTATTGGTGTTATCGCCAATGGTGTAGCCTTTAAATGAATCTGGCTTGAGGTTTTCATAATCTGCTTCTGCTTTTTCTAGCCATCCAGGTGTTCCGGGCATGAAAATTGCATGTGAGAACATGCGCTTAGTACCAGCCTCTTGGTTTACTGTTTTACGTGCCTGTGCCTTCATTTCATTCGTTAGAAACCAATCCCGAGGATCTTCGGAGCCTGATCCGGAAATTAAGGCGACTTTAGTATCACTATCTAAGAAGACCTCTTTAAAATAGTTTGCAAATTTCAAATCATCTAAAGTTTGTGGCTTGCCTGCAAGGGCGGGATTCCAAGCCGCCTTCCCTACCGCCTCGCGTGATCTGACGAACCCCTCTAAGCGAGTGTCATCTCGCAGATAGTGAGTATGCATATCCATGATGAATTGACTTTTGAGCGATGCAGCGCGTTCGTTTGCCAGTTCTGGTGTTGCCGCTTCAGCGTGACTAACCCCATAAAGCGGGCCAAAGGTTTCATTCATGGCAACAAAGGCTGCCGCCATTCCTGCGGCACCTTGAAAGAATCTCCGGCGAGAGACCCCTTGATGCTTGGCAAGTCTTGAGCCAAGTTCTTTAATACGCTTCTCAAGCTCTTTTTGCTTAGGAGTTTGTATAGACGGCATAAACTCATCGCTTGATATCGCTTGAGTAGGAATGGGTGAGCGAAATTTAGCAGTTTCTGCAGGTATTAATTTTTCTATCTCATCGGGGGTCATCATGATATGAGCTTCCTTTAACCGTTCGAGATCTTACTCACTAAAAATAAGGTCGTTGATAGATTTAAGCACTATTTTGACAATTTGGCGGAGAGGGAGGGATTCGAACCCTCGGTACCTTTGACAGTACGCCTGATTTCGAGTCAGGTACATTCGACCACTCTGCCACCTCTCCGAACCGAAGGGCAATTATAGCTATCGTCTAATAAAGTCACTTGCTCAATGTTGGGTATTGCAAATTATTTGCATAGATAAATTAATTACGTTACTATGGATATACATTAATGTATATCCATAGTAAGGAGAAATAGCATGAATATTCAAATTTCAAAGTGGGGCAACAGTCTTGCAATGCGTATTCCGGCATCACTCATCAAACAAATTCACCTTAAGGAAGGTGACAAAGTTGAGGCAACCCTATCAAAGGATGGCTCCTTAATAATTAGGCCGCAGAAATTGGATCGCAAAGCAATTGCAGCGCAACTAAGAGCGTTCAGGGCTACACTGAAAATGGGCAAATCTGTAATGGATGAAGTTCGTTCTGAGGCACGCTACTAATGATTTATGTTGATACAAGTATTTTTGTAGCCCTATGTACAACAGAATCAAAGAGCGATGCCGTTGACAAATGGCATGAAAATAGTTCAGCAAGAATGATTTCTTCAACCTGGACATTTGCCGAATTCGCCAGCGCACTTAGCCTTAAAGTCAGAACAAATCAAATAACAGAGAAGCAAAGTCGCGAAGCCTGGAAAAAATTTGACGACCTCTGTCAAAATGATATTGAGCTATTGCCCATTGAGACTAAAACGTATTATTCCGCTGGAATATTGGTTGTTGATAGCAAGTCAAGCCTTAGGGCTGGTGACTCACTTCATTTGGCCGCCGCGAAACAATTCAAATCCAAATCTTTAGCAACACTTGATAAGGTTTTAGCAAAAAATGCTGATAGAGTAAAAATTAAAGCTGTATTAATTTAATTCGGCTTTAATAACTCTAAACCACCCAAATAGGATTGTAATGCTTTTGGAATCGCAATGCTGCCGTCCACCTGTTGCTTGTTTTCAATTAACGCGACCAATGTCCTGCCCACTGCAAGTCCAGAACCATTTAATGTATGTAGGAGTTCTGGCTTGCCTTGCCCCTCCTTAAATCTAGCCTGCATCCGTCTTGCTTGGAAGTCACCCATGCTGGAGCAAGAACTAATTTCTCTGTATGCCTTTTGTGAAGGCACCCATACCTCTAAGTCGTAAGTCTTAGTGCTACCGAATCCCATATCACCAGTACAGAGCAATACCTTTCTGTATGGCAATCCGAGCAACTCTAAAATCTTCTCAGCATGACCCGTTAAATCTTCGAGGGCTTGCATGGAGTTTTCTGGTTTAGTGATTTGCACTAACTCGACTTTGTCAAACTGATGTTGACGAATCATCCCGCGGACATCACGACCATAACTACCGGCTTCAGAGCGAAAGCATGGGGTATGAGCAACAAACTTTAGAGGGAGATTATCGGCATTGACGATCTCATCTCTTACTAAATTAGTTACCGGAACTTCCGCCGTTGGAATGAGGTAGAAGTTTTCCGTTTTTGACTCTCTGTTACCATCCTCCTCACCCATTTGACGAGGAACCTTAAAGAGGTCTTCTTCAAACTTCGGTAATTGGCCAGTACCACGCATTGAGGCAGCGTTTACCATATAAGGCGCATAGACTTCTTGGTAACCATGATTACTTGCATGGGTATCGATCATGAATTGCGCTAAGGCACGATGTAATCTTGCAATCGGCCCTTTGAGAACCACGAAGCGAGAACCGCTAATCTTGGCAGCTACTTCAAAATCCAATCCTAATGGACCGCCTAGATCTATGTGATCTTTGATCTCAAAATCAAATATAGGTTCTGTACCCCACCGCTTGATTTCTTTATTTTCAGTTTCGTCTTTACCCGTTGGCACAGAATCATCTGGCAGATTGGGAATACCCATCAAGAAATCAGAAATCTCGACTTGTAGCGTGCTTAATCTGCTTGCACCAGCTTCCATATCAGTATTAACTTGAGCAACTTCAACCATCTCAGCAGAGGCATCCTCGCCTTTGCCTTTCTTCATGCCGATCGCTTTAGACAACTGATTGCGTTTGGCTTGTAATTCTTCAGTGCTAGTTTGTAAAGACTTACGCTCAGACTCAAGGGTGTTGAACCTCTCAACATCTAGCTGGAATTTACGAGTAGCTAAACGCGCTGCAACAGCAGCGATATCTTTGCGGAGTAATTGCGGATCAATCATTTAATGCTCTATAGATTAGGTGTGCTTGTTTATTTAGACTCTAGTTTAAGCGTAAGACTTCAGCTCCTGCAGGAGGCGTGAAATTAAAGCGGTTGGCAGGCAAATGAACATTGAGTTGGATTTTATCGAGGGTGACTAAGACCACACTTCCCAGGCCATCCATTAACTCCAGCGCTTTAGGTAGTCCATTGACCATACCAATCGAGATCTTGGTATATGGCAGGTCACCTTGTTTCTTGGCATTGGGGTCACTATTAGGAACTAAGGCGACCCATTTCATTCCTAAGCGCTCTTCTCCCTCGATCAATTCAAAATGTTGATCTAATGAGTTTTCACCAAACAAAATAGCTGCTGGTGTTGATGCCAACGCTTGTCCTGCTGGACGAAAAGTGGCTTGATTTAAATCCTTATCCCATAAGATGAGTTGATTGCCATTTGCAATCAGTTTTTGCTCATATGGTTTTTGGGTATCCCACACAAAACGACCCGGACGCTGAAATACAAAATGGCCTTGCGTCTGACGCACGACTTTGAGACCTTTGTCTTGCGGCTCATTCCCTTTCGGCGCGCGCAACTGCTGTTGTACAAAATCACCTTCTGCCGTTTTGGAGTTACGCACAAACTGGCGCAATTGGTCTGAGCCACTCTCACTTTGCGAGATCGCTACACCTGAAAAAAGAATCGTCGCAATACCGATGGAGATTTGCATCGCTAATGCTGATAAGAATCTTTGCAAAATCAAACCTTACTCGGAGGAACGATGCAAAATCTCGCGATTGCCGCCATTGCCCATCTTGGATACAAGACCGGCTTTTTCCATATCTTCTAAGAGGCGAGCTGCACGGTTGTAGCCAATACGCAGATGACGCTGCACTAATGAGATGGATGGGCGTTTGTTTTCTAGAACAATCGCGACTGCTTGGTCGTACAGTGGATCAGACTCGCCACCGCTCTCACCTGTTAAGGCATCGATGTTGGATTCATCTGCACCTTCGAGTACACCATCAATATAGTTGGCTTCGCCCTTCTCTTTAAGCCATTCCACCACACGATGTACTTCATCATCTGATACGAATGCGCCATGTACCCGAACCGGCAGGCCAGTACCTGGGGCCATATACAGCATGTCACCCATACCGAGAAGTGCCTCAGCACCCTGCTGATCCAAAATCGTGCGGCTATCGATCTTGCTGCTGACTTGAAAAGAGATACGGGTTGGCACGTTCGCTTTGATTAAGCCCGTAATCACATCTACGCTAGGACGCTGTGTTGCCAATACCAAGTGAATCCCTGCAGCACGCGCTTTTTGCGCAATACGGGCAATGAGTTCTTCAATCTTCTTGCCAGAGACCATCATCAAGTCAGCTAACTCATCAATCACGATCACGATAACTGGTGCCTTGTAGATTGGCTCTGGATCTTCTGGCGTCAAGCTAAAAGGATTAGTGAGCTTCTCACCCTTTTCTTCTGCTTCCAGAATCTTCTTATTAAAGCCAGCTAAGTTACGTACGCCAAACTTACTCATGAGCTTGTAACGACGCTCCATCTCGTTTACCGCCCAGTTCAATGCGTTGTACGCTTGTTTCATATCAGTCACTACTGGGCAAAGCAGATGCGGGATCTTGTCGTACATTGCCATCTCAAGCATCTTTGGATCAATCATGATCAGCCGCACTTCATCCGGCTTCGCTTTAAAGAGCAGCGACAGAATCATGGCATTGATACCAACCGACTTACCAGCACCCGTTGTACCCGCTACCAAACAGTGCGGCATCTTCGCCAAGTCAGCCACCATAGGACTGCCTGAAATATCCTTACCTAAAGCGAGAGTCAATAAAGAATGATTGTCGTTATATACCTGTGAAGTCAGAATCTCAGACAAGTAAACCGATTGGCGCCTTGGGTTTGGCAACTCCAAAGCCATACAAGTTTTACCTGGAATGGTTTCTACTACACGCATACTGACAACACCCAGTGAGCGTGCTAAGTCACGGGAGAGATTAACGATCTGACTACCCTTCACGCCGATCGCCGGATCAATCTCGTAACGCGTTACTACGGGACCAGGGTAAGCGGCAATCACGGTAACCTGAACATTGAACTCAGCTAACTTCCGCTCAATTAAACGAGACGTAAATTCCAAGACATCAGCGGAGATGGTTTCTTTTACTTCAGGAACTGGATCTAACAATGCCAGTGGTGGCAATTCAGAATCAGGGATATCAACGAATAGTGGTTGTTGTTTCTCACGCTCTACACGAGCGCTCTTTGCGATCTCTATGGGTGCACGCACAATCTGTACTGGTGCTGCCACTTCAACGCGCCCCCGAATTTCTTCCACAAACTCTTCCCGCTCTTCAGCAGCAGCTTCACCTAGCTTACGATCTTCCTCACTATCACGACGCTCGCGTATGCGATGAAAAGATACTTCCAAAATTCGCCCTACTTTTTCAGCAATATCTAGCCAAGAGAAATGCAGGAATAAAGAAAGGCCGGCACAAAGTCCAAATAGAAGTACTAAGGTTGCACCTGTAAAACCCAAGGACATTTGCAAAGGGTCGCCGATTAACTCTCCCAAAATACCACCAGGAGGTCTAGGAAGCTGCCAGGACAGAGTATGCAAACGAATGGACTCAAGCCCCATACTGCTCGCCAAAGTTAAACCAAAGCCCAACCAACGCATTAAGAGAGAGTCGGGTTTAGCTTCTGGATCTGGGGGCAAAGGGATACTCCAAAGCTCCCTCCAGCCATTTAGAACCCGGCGCCCGAATAGCACAACCCACCAAAAAGCAGAAATCCCAAAGATGTAGAGCATCAAATCCGCTAAATAAGCCCCAAAACGGCCACCTAGATTCTTGGGAGCCTGAAAACTGGCATGTGACCAGGCTGGGTCAGCCTTGGAATAGGTAATCAAAATGGCAAATAGTCCAAGGCATAAGCCTAGGGAAATAAACCAACGGGCCTCTAGGAGCAGGCGGGGCATCCGATCCGGCCCGCCTTTTTCTGGGGACTGGGGCAATTGGGATTTCGGGTATATGGTTCTCGCCATGTTCTACCGATTGTAAACAAGCAAACCTATAATTTGGGTATGACTACAAATACCCCAAAACACTCAAAAGTTCTCATCCTCGGATCTGGTCCTGCCGGCTATACCGCTGCAGTCTATGCCGCCCGAGCCAATTTACAGCCTACCCTCATTACTGGCTTGGCTCAAGGGGGTCAATTAATGACCACCACTGACGTTGAAAACTGGCCCGCCGACCCAGAAGGCGTGCAAGGCCCAGAGCTCATGGACCGCTTTTTGAAGCATGCGGAGCATTTCAATACCGAGATCATTTTTGACCACATTCATACAGCGGCTCTCAAAGAGAAGCCGATTCGCTTAGTGGGTGACTCTGGAACCTATACCTGTGATGCTTTGATTATTAGCACCGGTGCTTCCGCTCAATACATTGGCCTTCCAAGTGAAGAAGCGTTTATGGGGCGCGGCGTATCTGGTTGTGCAACTTGCGATGGGTTTTTCTATCGCAATCAAGATGTATGCGTGGTAGGTGGTGGCAATACTGCGGTGGAAGAAGCGCTCTATCTCACAGGTATTGCCAAAAAAGTGACCGTGATTCACCGTCGCGATAAATTCCGTGCCGAACCTATTTTGAATGATCGCTTGATGGCCAAAGTTGCCGAAGGCAAGGTAGAGCTGAAATTGAATGCCACACTAGATGAAGTGCTCGGTGATGAAAAAGGCGTGACTGGTGTGCGCATCAAGAAACAAGATGGCGGCACGGAAGATATCGCCGTTACTGGTGCATTTATCGCGATTGGTCACAAACCCAACACGGAACTCTTTATTGATCAGTTAGAGATGAATAATGGTTATATCAAAACTCACTCAGGATTGGAGGGCAATGCGACAGCTACCAATATTCCTGGTGTGTTTGCTGCTGGTGATGTTCAAGACCACATCTACCGTCAAGCGATTACTAGTGCCGGCACCGGTTGTATGGCCGCTCTAGATGCGCAACGTTACTTAGAAACTTTAGATTAGTTTTTAGAGGCTGAATAATAAAAAACGCCTAGCATTGCTAGGCGTTTTTTCTTTGATGCTTTGGCTACTAATGCATATTACTTACTAAGCATTATTTAACGTGAGATCACTGGCAAAAGTGGCACGATGAGCAATGCCACAATGTTGATAATCTTGATTAGTGGGTTGACTGCAGGACCTGCAGTGTCTTTGTAGGGGTCACCTACAGTGTCACCAGTCACAGCAGCTTTGTGAGCCTCAGAACCTTTGCCACCGAAGTTACCTTCCTCGATATATTTCTTGGCATTGTCCCAAGCGCCGCCACCAGTACACATCGAGATTGCCACGAACAAACCTGTCACGATTGTGCCCATGAGCAAGCCCCCCAATGCAGCAGGTCCTAGCAAGAGGCCAACTACGATTGGAGCAACCACTGGCAACAATGAAGGAACGATCATCTCTTTAATCGCCGCAGAAGTAAGCATGTCTACAGCCTTGCCGTACTCAGGCTTCGCGGTGCCCTCCATAATTCCTGGAATATCGCGAAATTGACGACGCACTTCCTCAACAACTGCACCAGCACAACGGCCTACTGCTTCCATCGCCATCGCCCCAAACAAGTAAGGAATCATGCCCCCAATAAAGAGACCAATGATCACCATGTGGTTTGACAGATCAAAAGAGACTTGCTGGCCGATACCTTCTAAAGCATGGGTGTAATCGGCAAAGAGGACTAATGAAGCCAAACCAGCAGAACCGATGGCGTAACCCTTAGTAACTGCTTTAGTTGTATTGCCCACTGCATCCAATGGATCAGTAATATCACGCACTGCTTGTGGCAAACCTGCCATCTCCGCAATACCACCTGCGTTATCGGTAATCGGTCCGTATGCGTCTAGTGCCACAACGATACCGGCCATCGACAACATCGAGGTAGCGGCAATCGCAATGCCATATAAACCAGCCAACCAATATGCTGCATAAATCGCTGCGCAAACAAACAAGACTGGATAAGCAGTTGACTTCATTGAGATGCCTAAGCCAGCAATGATGTTTGTGCCATGACCTTTAGTCGATGCTTCAGCAATATGCTGTACTGGCTTGAACTGAGTACCAGTGTAGTACTCGGTAATCCATACCAAAGCAGCAGTAAGCAAGAGGCCAACGATAGTTGCACCAAATAAACGCCACTGACTACCTGGAATACCCAGCGCATCATCTGGCATGATAAAGTTGGTGACAAAGTAGAAGGCAACCAGTGATAAGCCGCCCGCAATGATCAGACCTTTATACAAAGCAGGCATCACATTCTTCATGCCAGGGGTTGCTTTAACAAACGAACAGCCAACGATCGAAGCAATAATCGATACGCCACCTAGCACCAATGGATAGATGATGGCTGCTACGGGAGCACCAGCGACCATCAATGAACCCAGCACCATGGTTGCAATCAATGTCACAGCATACGTTTCAAACAAGTCAGCAGCCATACCAGCACAGTCGCCAACGTTATCGCCCACGTTATCGGCAATCACTGCTGGATTACGTGGATCATCTTCCGGAATACCTGCTTCTACTTTACCTACCAAGTCAGCACCAACATCTGCACCTTTAGTAAAGATCCCGCCACCTAAACGTGCAAAGATCGAAATCAATGAAGAGCCAAATGCCAAGCCAATGAGGGGATGCAATACTGCAGAGAGGTCTTGTCCTGCGCCTATGGAAACGAGGAACATGAAGAACAGACCAACCCCCAAGAGTCCAAGACCCACTACCAACATACCGGTAATCGCGCCACCCTTAAAGGCAACGTTGAGAGCTTCATTCATACCCTTGGTTGCTGCCTCAGCAGTGCGTACGTTTGCACGAACTGACACATTCATACCAATGAAACCACATGCACCTGAGAGAACCGCGCCCACGACAAAGCCAATCGCTGTCGCAAAATCCAAAAAGAGCGCCATCAGAATGGTGAGAATCACTCCAACGATCGCAATCGTTTTATATTGGCGTGATAAGTAGGCCGCCGCACCCTGCTGGATCGCTTCCGCAATCTCTTGCATTTTGGCGTTGCCCGTACTTTGCTTCAAAATCCAGCCGCGCATCACAAAACCGTAAATCACGGCTATGACTCCGCATACCAAGGCAAAATACAAGCCTAAAGTGACATTACTCATGCTTGAACTCCCTAAATTTAATCTTTATTGTTTTTTACTACTTGCGCTTAGGTCGACCCGGTTTCTGAAAGCTTTAAACTATGTCTTTAAGCCGTAACAGTATGTAACAGAATCACCCCTGCGCCCCCTCCACAGGATCAGGGTATTTACTAATCATTATTCGGAGTATTTATGAGTCTCGACAACGTCAAGCCAGGTAAAAAGATCCCTGAAAGCTTCAACGTCATTATTGAAATCCCCATGAATGCGGATCCAATCAAATATGAAGTTGACAAGGAAAGTGGCGCCATTTTCGTTGACCGTTTTATGGGTACTGCCATGCACTATCCCTGCAATTATGGCTACATCAATAAAACCATTGCTGGCGATGGTGACCCTGTTGACGTTCTCGTAATTACTCCATTTCCACTGATTCCGGGCGTCGTGGTTGCTTGCCGCGCACTTGGTGTTTTGCAAATGGAAGATGAAGGCGGGCAAGACGCTAAATTGTTGGCCGTCCCAGAAGATAAGATTTTGCCAATCTACACACACTGGCAAAAACCAGAAGATATCAACCCATTGCGCTTAAACCAAATTCAGCACTTCTTCGAGCACTATAAAGATCTCGAGCCAGGCAAGTGGGTGAAAGTAAAAGGCTGGGGTGGCGTTGCCGATGCTCATACAGAGATTCTTGAGGGCATCGATCGTTACAACAAAGAGCACGCTTAACTTAGTGTTGATTCAATTGATAGCAAAGGCTTTGTGATTCGGAGTGAGCGCACAGAAAATTGCCTTAGCCCAAATGAACCCACTGCTGGGTGATCTGGCTGGTAACGCGCAACTGATTCACAAAGCAGCTCAAGAGGCCTTTTCTCAAGGCGCCAAGCTTGTTGTTACTCCTGAGCTTTCTCTGACCGGCTACCCCCCAGAAGATTTATTGCTCCGGCCTGCCTTCATTGAGGCTGCGCAAAAGCAGCTTGATGCTTTGGTACAAGATCTATCCCAATATCCAGATCTGACGGTCGTAGTAGGTCACCCAAAATTAACGTCAGCAGGTCTACAAAACTATGCTTCCGTTTTACGGAACGGCAAGGTCATTGCAGGCTATGCCAAACAAGAGCTACCTAATCACGAAGTCTTTGATGAGGTGCGTTACTTTGTGCCCGGTAAGCAAGCTTGTGTATTTGACTGCGCAGGCATTCAGTATGGCCTGATTCTCTGTGAAGATGCATGGCATCCAGGGCCAGCGAAACAAGCCCATGCGGCTGGCGCACACGTTTTACTCGTTCCGAATGCATCGCCCTATCACCTGAAAAAAGAGGCGCTGCGTATCGATGTATTGCGTGCTCACATTGAGCAAACCAAAATGCCTTTAGTCTATGTCAACGCCGTTGGTGGTCAAGATGAATTGGTGTTTGACGGCGGGTCTTTTGCATTAAATAGCCATGGCGAAGTGGTCATGTCTATACCCCAGTTTGAAACTGGACTAGGTGTTGTAAATGTCACTTCCGGAGGTGAGCTCGAAAAAGGCTCAATCTCCCCACCCCAAAGTGTTGAGGCTCAGGCTTATCAAGCCTTAGTACTGGGTGTGCGCGACTATGTGAACAAGAACCGCTTTCCTGGTGTGATTATTGGCTTATCAGGCGGCGTAGATTCCGCTCTTGTATTGGCGATTGCAGTCGATGCCCTTGGTGCAGACAAAGTACGTGCTGTGATGATGGCATCACGCTATACCGCCGATATCTCTTGGATTGATGCCCGTGAATTAGCCCAGAATCTGAATGTTCAATACGATGAGATCCCAATTAGTGGTCCCGTTGACGCTCTCGAGCAAGCCTTAGCTGAGCAGTTCAAAGACATGCAGGTTGATGCCACAGAAGAAAACATTCAAGCGCGTGTGCGTGGCACGATGTTGATGGCGCTCTCGAATAAAACGGGGCGACTCGTTCTGACTACCGGTAATAAGAGTGAAATGGCAGTGGGTTATTGCACTTTGTATGGCGACATGGCTGGTGGCTTTGCAGTGATTAAAGATATTGCTAAAACTTTGGTCTATCGTTTATGCGCTTATCGCAATAGCATCGCTCCCGTCATTCCGGAGCGCATTTTGACGCGCGCTCCTTCTGCTGAATTGCGCCCAGATCAAAAAGACCAAGACAGCCTGCCAACCTACGAGGTTTTAGATGGCATCGTTGAGCGGTATATGGAGCAAAACCAATCCATTGAGCAAATCATTGCTGCCGGCTTTGATCCAGAGAGTGTTGAAAAAGTAACGCGCCTGATCAAATTAAACGAGTACAAGCGCCGCCAGGCTCCTCCAGGGGTGCGCGTGACAACGCGTGCCTTTGGCCGCGATTGGCGCTATCCGATTACTTCTCAATTTAGAGCCTAGTCTGTCAGGAAAGTCCGAATTTGGCACTTTTTTCCAGTTCTAGGTATGATTACTGCATCAGGGGGAATACATGAAACTCATTACATCAATCATTAAACCGTTCAAACTCGATGAAGTTCGTGAAGCATTGGCCGAAGTAGGAGTTACTGGCCTAACTGTGACTGAAGTCAAGGGCTTTGGCCGTCAAAAGGGTCATACCGAACTCTACCGTGGTGCTGAGTATGTGGTCGACTTTTTGCCTAAAGTAAAGGTTGAGGCTGTGGTTGCCAGTGATCGCGTTGAGGTAGCACTTGAGGCAATCACCAAAGCTGCGCGCACAGGGAAAATTGGTGACGGGAAAATTTTTGTTACCGCGGTTGAACAAGTGATTCGTATTCGTACTGGCGAAACAAACGAATCAGCGGTTTAATCAAGACTGTCGATTGACAGGCTCAGCTTAACCACTCAACAACGTTAACGTAACTGAGAATCTAATGGAGCGGAAGGCTGAATAATTTCAGCCTGCTCCAAAATAATAGTCTTGGCAGTGGGATTGGAAAGACGAACTTTCATTCCTTGGTAATACATATCTACTTGAGCTAAGCCAGAAGTTAAAACCTTTAAAGGTGGTTTTCCCAAAATACTAGCTCCCACTCCAGGCTCTAGAGTTTTGTTTTGCGTCTTGCCACTA
Organism: Polynucleobacter sp. es-GGE-1; assembly: GCF_018882005.1. Classification (NCBI taxonomy): domain Bacteria; kingdom Pseudomonadati; phylum Pseudomonadota; class Betaproteobacteria; order Burkholderiales; family Burkholderiaceae; genus Polynucleobacter; species Polynucleobacter sp. es-GGE-1. The sequence goes on along the minus strand of NZ_JACVPE010000003.1, from coordinate 99,633 downwards.
GCGTCAACAACACAGACTGTTTGCGCAGTTTTAGATTGAAAAAATACAACATCCCCAGACTTTTTGGGCGCATCCGTTTTGTAGCTCACTACTGACGAATCTGCAGGCGGGCACTCCAAGGAAATTGCTGGAGCGGCCGCTGGTGCAGGAGGAGCAACAGCAAGCACAGTCGCAACAGGCTTTTCCTCTGGCTTGGCTTCAGCTACCGGCTCTGCAGTTGGATTTGCTGGAGCAACTTCTTCCAAAATCACAATCTCTTGCTTAACTGGCTCTGGGAAAAATAGTGGGCGTAGATTTACAACTGCAAAGATTAAAGTTACCGCGATGCCTAGAAGAATCAATAATTTTTTCTGAGGATTTTTTTCTTGGCCTGATGAATTCGATGAAATAGTGACGAGTTCTTTTATTTTCTCTAGCGGCTTAGCTGTTTCAGGCTTTACAGGTGATACTTTTTTTTCTACCGGTGGAGTGATTACAGCAGGAATTTCTTTCTTTTCTTCTGCTACCTTTTCAACTTCAGCTTTCTTCGCCATCGGCGCCTCACCAAAGTCAAAAGCATCTTCTAAATTGAGTTTTAATAATGCGGCAACTTTTTTTGCTGCAGTGACCTTAATTTGAAGACCATAGAAAGAACTGGATTCGCCATTTTCAATTTGCTCAATTTGGCGAACAGAAAGACAGGCCATAACCGATAAATCCTTAGCGCTTAAACCAAGACTCTCCCTGGCCTTAGAAAAAGCCTCTTTTCGTATCTCCGGAAGTTTTGCAGGATTGTCCATGGCGGAACTGTCTCACTATTTTTATCGTAGTAATTCTAATGCATTGATAAATATAATACTTCATTGAACATTGGCCTTACGCAGAAATATCAGCACGACATTTTTCAGCCCCTGAAAATCCGAAGGAAGCGGCTTTTCTAGTCAAACTTACCTGAGAGAACGAGGCTCGTTTTTTAGTATTGCAGTGCAACATTAAGATGGGTATGCATTACCCCTTCGTGCAGCACACCCTTTAGCCCATCTCACGGCACAATAGAGCCTTTCAAAACAAACCTTTTCTGGAGTAATAAGCATGAAACGCCTCAACGAACGCTCACGTATGGTCACCGAGGGAGTAGCTCGCGCACCTAATCGCTCGATGTATTACGCCATGGGTTATCAAGAAAAGGATTTCTCCAAGCCAATGGTTGGCGTTGCGAATGGCCACTCGACGATTACTCCTTGTAATAGTGGTCTGCAAAAATTAACTGATGCGGCTGTAACTGCACTTGAAGAAGCAGGCGCAAAAGCACAAACATTTGGTACGCCCACGGTTTCTGATGGGATTGGCATGGGCACTGAAGGCATGAAATACTCGCTCGTGTCTCGCGAAGTCATTGCTGACAGTATTGAAACTTGTGTCAATGGTTTATGGCAAGACGGTGTAGTAGTGATCGGGGGTTGCGATAAGAATATGCCCGGCGGCATGATGGCTATTGCCCGCACCAATGTTCCTGCCATTTATGTTTACGGTGGGACGATTAAGCCAGGTCACTACAAAGGCAAAGACCTCAATATCGTTTCTGCATTCGAAGCTGTTGGTGAATTTACTTCCGGCCGCATGAACGAAGAAGACCTGAAGGGTGTGGAACAACATGCCTGTCCAGGAAGCGGCTCTTGTGGCGGTATGTACACAGCCAATACGATGAGCTCCTCCTTTGAAGCCCTCGGTATGAGTCTGCCCTACTCTTCTACGATGGCCAACGAAGATGCGGAAAAAGTCGCAAGCGCCGCTGAATCTGCCCGCGTTTTAGTAGAAGCTATCAAGAACAATCTACGTCCACGCGACATCATTACCAAGAAATCGATTGAGAACGCAGTCAGCGTCATCATGGCAGTCGGCGGGTCTACCAATGCGGTATTGCATTTCCTCGCCATTACTAGTGCGGCTGAAATCGATTGGACGATTGATGACTTTGAACGTATTCGTAAGCGCGTTCCTGTCATTGTGGATATGAAACCATCCGGCACTTATTTGGCAACCGACTTGCACCAGGCTGGCGGCATTCCACAAGTAATGAAAATTTTGCTTGATGGTGGCTTGCTACATGGCGATTGCATGACCATTACTGGCAAAACGATTGCAGAAGTGTTGAAAGATATCCCTTCGGTGCCGCGTGCTGATCAAAAAGTGATTCGCGCTTTAGACAATCCTTTATACAAACAAGGCCACTTAGCCATTCTGAAGGGCAATATCTCTCCAGAGGGTTGCGTAGCCAAGATTACGGGTCTTAAGAACCCATCGATTACTGGCCCAGCGCGTGTATTTGATTCTGAAGACGATGCTATGGCAGCCATCATGGCGCAAAAGATCAAAGATGGTGACATCGTGATCATTCGCTATGAAGGCCCTAAAGGTGGCCCCGGAATGCGCGAGATGCTTTCCCCGACCTCTGCCTTGGTAGGTCAAGGCTTAGGTGAGTCTGTAGGCCTTATTACTGATGGTCGCTTCTCTGGTGGAACTTGGGGCATGGTCGTTGGTCACGTAGCTCCAGAAGCTTATGTGGGGGGCGTCATTGCCCTCATCCATGAAGGTGACTCTGTAACTATCGACGCTCACAAGCTCCTCATTCAACTCAATGTGAGTGATGAAGAGATTGCAAAACGCCGCGCAGCTTGGAAACAACCTAAGCCACGCTATACCCGTGGCCTCTTGGCAAAGTATGCAAGCCTTGCTAGCAGTGCTAGCAAAGGTGCGGTAACAGATTTGGATTTAGATCTTACTTAAGCAAACTGAATCAGCAGTCTAGTAAAAAAGCCCCTGATTTGATTCAGGGGCTTTTTAATTTCTACCACTCAGCTACTATCAATGCTTCATTGGAGCTGTAGTATTGACTGATAGCCTCACTTCGACTTCACCTGCTTTGGCAAACTTCAGTTTGACTGGAACAGTTTCACCTACAGTCAAAGGTGCTTTAATATTCATGAACATTAAATGCAGACCACCGGGTTTTAGCTCAACAGCGCCATTAGCGGGTAAAGCGATATCTTTTACTTGACGCATCCTCATCACATTGCCATCCATGGCCATCTCATGTAACTGCACTTCACCTGCAGCCGGTGAGCTAGCCGATATCAATTGATCAGCAGCCCCTTTATTTTCAATCTTCAGAAAGCCGCCAGCAACTTGTTGCCCAGGGGCAGTAGCACGGGTATAGCCATTCTCAATCTTGATAGAGCCCACTGAAGCGTTTTGCGCAATAGCAGTACCGCTTAAAGCAATTCCCATTGCCGCACACATGGTTACGAGTAATTTTGATTTCATATTGACATCCCTCTTCTTTAAAACAGTTTTAAATTTATTCTAACGATTACCTAAATGCGCTTTCAACTCCTGCTCAAAGACCTCAAACTGGTCTTGACGGACAAATAGTCCAATGGGCAGAGAATGATCTGAGCTTTTTAATGCCAAACGCCTGCCCTTAAAGCCCTCGCGTTCTAACCGAGTCCACAAGGTATTAAATACATGGGTTTTTAATTTGCCACCCCAACTTTGCTCAACAACCAAGACTTTGTCGTCAATAGAAATTTTTTCATAATCTAGCGCATGACGGGTGTAGATATAAAGAGCAAATGTTAAAGCCAAGATATCTAGGGAAGTAAAAATAATTACCATCCAAATACCAAGGGCCAAAAAGAATCCTGCAATTAAGAAAGAAAAAGCGCAGATGGACGCATAGAACCACCCCACTTGTTTGGGTGTCAATGAGCAATTTCGTTTCATTAACCAGGTACGCATATTTGCTGATGCCTAATTTCTATCGATTAGATGATTGCTCTAGACACCAGTAACCAGCTTGGACTGTAGTTGCTGAAAATTAATCAAACCTGTTTTACGGGTAGCCTTCCCATTTTTATCTATCAAGATTGTTGTTGGCGTCTCGCCATGCCACTTAGGATCGATCTCATAACGCAAGCGCTCATCAAAAGGCGCAGCGACATAATAATTATTCGCCTTATCCAAGCCCGCTTTGCTCAGCATTTTTTTCATTGCGTCTTGTGAAACATCATCAACCTGAATAAAAACTATTTTTGCATTCGGATTATTCTTCACGAACAGCCCCCACTGCGGCATCTCCTTGACACATGACGGGCAGGTAACCCCCCAAAAATGAATGGCGATGGGTGCGCCATTAGCACTCTTCACTAAATTAGACCATTCACCACTTTGATAAGGCTTCAGGGTTGCTTTATCAGCAAAGGCAAGGTTTATCGACCCAATAGCAATGATTAAGGCGAATAAATATCTTCTCATTGTTTTTGTCCAAGCTGAATCAATTGATACCCGTCGACCCTTGTCAGCCATGATAAAAATACCGTATCTCCTTGATTGATCAATAAGGGGTGGTCGCTATACCCATTTGTTTTAGAAATCATCTGTGGAGTACTCCACGTTTTACCATCATCAGTAGATTGTTTCATGTAAACCAAAGCGTGGGTTCCATCAAATTCTTTCCATACTAACCATACCTGTTGCCCCAAGGCTAAGAGATAAGGCCTAGAAACGTTCGCTCCTTCTGCTCCAATTCTGACGGGCGCAGAATAACTCAATCCTTGATTGCTAGAGTTGGCATAAAAAACACCAGAGCGCTTATTTCCCTGGGTATACCAAGCGACATGAAATTTTCCAGATCCAGAAACTGCAATTGATGGACCGTGATGCGGACAAGCATCGGTCTTCCAATCATCATCTGCGACTCGACGAATTAGCTCAGCACCTTTGGTAGCAATAACTTGGCTTGCTTGATCCCGAATACCCCCTGGGAATATAACTCGATACACAATCACGGGTTGGTTTTGTGGATCTAGACCGCTACCAATGCGACAACATTCACAACTACTCTCATTAGCAAATTGCTCAGCTTTAAATGTTTTTCCGCTATCACTTGAAAATGAATAAGCAATTGAACCGCCTAAACGTTTAGAACCACCCTGCTTGGCAGATACTACTAGGCGCTTATCTATCCAAGAAATAAAAATAGAGTCATCCGGCCTGATCAATACCGATGGGAAACGTTGACTAGAACTATCCTGAACCAAGGATACCGGAACAGTAAAAGATTTACCGCCATCAGTAGATCTAGCCGTATTAATTTGTGCATTCCAATGGGAGTCTTTGAAAAAAGCATAGGCTAAAAATATATTGTCCTGTTTATCAGCCACTATTTGGGGGCGGGCATCGCTACCAGTATCTAATGACTTACCATGCTCTACAATTTTGACAGTCGCTATCCATGTTTTTCCGAGATCAGATGACTGCCCTACTGATACAACTCCATTTGCAGTCCACGCCAGGAGTAATTTGCCATCAAGAGCGAAAAATGGAGTGGCTGCATTGGCGCACTCCAAACCAACTCCTTGGCAAGTATTGCTTATCTTTGCTGCCGCCATAGGAGATGAATAATCGATTTGGGCCTCTGCTCGACCACATACACAAAGCACCCCTATTAAGAAGGCTCTTAATGTAGTTAACCATGCCGAAAGAAAAAAATAGGATTTCATCATTAGAAGATGATACGTGCGCCAACGGTAATTGTCTGAGGCTGACCAGCAATATATTGAGAACCAGAGCCAAAGGTAATGTAATTACGATTCAACAGATTTACCGCACTTAAATAAACTGATGTATTGGGAGTCAACTCATGGTTCACCCTCGCTCCCAATACTGCATACGCCGGAATTGGCAGGGTATGGGCTGTGTCATACCAAGAATTTCCAATATAGCGCACTGAAGTCGTCAAGCTTGTTTTTGAAATGGAATAGTAAGTGATATTTGCACTTGCCATATTTCTAGGCGTGCCGGCGATCTGTACGCCCGTAGGATTTAAGGCTGTATCAATTGCCCCATAAGTAGAAGTTAACACTGCCTTAGTTAAGGTATAGCTAAGATCGGTAGCCCATTTTGAGCTGACATCCCAATGTGCCTGCATCTCCAATCCAGTACTACGAAGTGATTGATCATTGCTATACGATTTAGCGCCACTACTACATACTGGAGAACAGGTACTAGCAATTTGACTACTTGAAAGGGTGTAGGTAGCAATTGCATTAGTAACATTTGCATTAAACCCAGTAACTTGAATAAATCCTGACTTCCATCGATAGTCAGATCCAAGCTCATATCCAGTCATATTTTCTGGAGTTAAGAACGGATTATTACCAACATAGCTCGAGCCCGATCCATAACTGCGGATAGAGTTATTGAGACCAGGAGCATGAAATGCCTGATAAGCTGCAGCCCTAAAGTCCAACTCCTTAGATGCGCGGTATAACAAACCCAGATTTGGACTTAGTTTTGTTTTGGATTGATTGGGTACAGCCGTGCTGACCTGTGCGCCTCCCAGAGCTTGCGTATAGTTCGTTGGGATCTGACTAGTCCAGTTATCTACCCTAGCCGATAAAGTTACCTGCAGAGGAATGGCATTGAGATTTGATTTCACTTGACCTAAAACACCTGCAAAATTTTGGGTGCCCTGTGCAACAACCTGCGAGGTCAGCGCCCCTAATTTACTGGTTTGATAATTTGCAGCACCAGGTGAGGCATAGTTATTCTGAAAATTAGATGCCGATAACTGCTTCGCATCTACGCTCATAATCACTTGATCAATTGCCTGATCCTGAAGATTTTTTGTATATTGACCCGATCCACCAACTTGATAATAGGGATTATGAAACGTAGCATTAATATAAGGATTGCTTGAGCTCACATTTTGCTGTTGCAATGTGGTGTTCTCATAATAGGCATTTACTTGAACCTGCTCGCTAGAATTTAGTCTTGTGGTTGAGCCTCCAGAAAGCGTCATCTCGTTAGTAGATTTTCTTGCAAAACTATAACCGCCCGTTGGTAGGTTTGACATTGAATGCAGACCAAGATTAAAAAAGCTATCTGTATCTTGACTGAGCTTTGCTGACCCTTGCAATCTGTAATTTGCATTTTCAGCACTTTCATTACCCATGCCCGTCTTTAAAGCACTCTGCGAAGAAGGAGAAATGGTTGCAATATTCTGATATCCCTCGGTACTGAAATAATCAGCTGAAGCTCGCAATTTAAATGAGTCACTCATTGCCAACTCTTTTGATACTGCTACAGTTCCAGTGGCATAAGAACCAATACTTCCCGATATCTCCCCCTTATTTTCGCTAATAGGCTTGGTTGTAATATTAATCACGCCACCCATACCCATATTTCCATACAAACTAGAAACGCCACCACGGATGAATTCAACATCTTGAATGGCTGACATGGGAACTAAATTCCATTGCACAGTTCCATACATAGCATCATTGGCAGGAACACCATCAATCAAAACCAATGTTCTAGCATTTCCCAATCCACGAACGTTAATACTTTGACCAGTAGGATCTTTTTCATAAAAAGGTTGATCATTCAAAAAAACGCTTGATTGGTTCTTTAATACTTGGTCAATGGTTTGATCGGGCGAAATCTCCAACTCTTCCTTAGTCAAAACTGTGGTGTTCTGAGTCATATCACGCAGAAGGGTTCCTGATTTTGTTGCAGTAACAACCATATCAGCCAACTTTTGATCATAGTTAGGCGGCGGAGCAAACTGTGCTTGTGACTGGGCACTAATGACGATTGAAGCCAATAACATGACAATGCATGCTCTGATTTTCTTTGTGTACAACAAAGTTTACTTCTCCACACAACATGACGGCAACTTGATTGCCAACTACATAGCTAGGCTATGCCCTAAAAAGTATTTAGGCTTGTACTGGAGGTGCTGCTGAGGGAGGTGTTACCCAAACCGTGAGTGGCTTGGGTGATTGATAGAAAAGCTGAGGTAGCAACGCAACAGATGTTGGTGCTGCAAATGTGAGGCTGGTATTGAAAGCTGGGGTGATACTGTTCTGAGATACACAATATGGACAGGGCTGCGCTTGATCAGCGACCTCTTGGTCATCTGTCTGCACCTTGATTTCCATCTTGGCGCCACTAGTAGAGCAAATCTCCATCGTAAGGCCTTGACCATGCTTTGCCAGCGATACTGCTTGTGAAACGGCTGGGGCAAGTGCACTCATTGCGATTGCGCCTGCAGCAATCCAGTGAATGAGGTGGTTTTTGCGGAAATTCATGTTGGGGGGATTTTATCGGATTTATGACTTTTGCATGAAAAAAGGGGCTTGCGCCCCTTTTCTACTGGAAATCGCTTTTTTAGCGTATTTCTTCTTAAGCTGCTGTAGCCTTTTTCTTACCAATCACCTTGCCAATCAATGGCCAGAAGAGAAGCACTAATGCAAGGGATGTAATACCGCCCACCAATGCGTTAGAGAAGAAAATATCTAAGCTTCCCTGTGAGAACAACATCGACTGACGGAAGGAGTCTTCTGCACGATCGCCTAATACCAAGGCCAAAACCATTGGCGCCATTGGGTAGTCCAGTTTCTTAAAGACATAACCAACCACCCCAAAGCCAAGCATCAACCAAACGTCAAACATTGCATTGTGAACGGTATAGGCACCTACCGCACAAATCACAATAATGACTGGTGCAATGATGGAGAATGGAATTCTCAAGATAGAGGCAAACAAAGGCACGCAAGTTAAGACCACAAACAAGCCAGCCAAGTTACCTAAGTACATACTGGCTATCAAGCCCCAAACAAAGTCTGGTTTCTCAACGAAGAGTAATGGACCAGGTTGTAGACCCCAGATCAATAGACCACCAAGCAACACTGCTGCGGTTGGTGAACCTGGAATGCCTAAGGACAACATTGGGAGGAGCGCTGCTGTTCCTGCAGCGTGAGCTGCTGTTTCTGGCGCAACAATACCTTCCATCTTGCCAGTACCAAACTTATCACCGTCTTTAGATACGCGCTTGGCTACGCCGTAAGCCATGAAGGATGCAGGAGTAGCGCCGCCTGGAGTAATGCCCATCCAGCAACCAATCAGACAGCTGCGTAATGAAGTAGCCCAGTACTTAGGCAATTGCTTCCATGTCTCGAGCACAACCTTGCCACGAATCTTCGCTGCAGCACCTTGGAATGCCAAGCCCTCTTCCATGGAGAGGAGAATCTCACCAATACCAAACAAACCAATCACCGCGATCAAGAAGTCAAAGCCACGCATCAACTCTGGATTACCGAACGTCAAACGCAATTGACCGGTAACGGTATCCATACCAACAGTTGCCAGGGCGAAGCCGAGCATCATGGCAGAAATAGTCTTAAACGGCGAACCTTTGTTCATGCCTACGAAACTACAGAAGGTGAGCAGATAGACCGAGAAGAATTCTGGCGGACCAAATTGGAGCGCAAACTTCGCTACCAACGGCGCCAAGAAAGTAATCATCACAATTGCAAAGAAAGCACCTACAAATGAAGATGTGAATGCAGCAGTCAGCGCCTCACCAGCTTTACCATTACGAGCCATTGGATAACCATCAAAGGTTGTCGCAACCGACCATGGTTCGCCAGGAATATTAAATAGAACCGATGTAATTGCACCGCCGAATAATGCGCCCCAATAAATACAGGAAAGCATGATGATTGCAGAGGTTGGCGGCATAGTGAAAGTCAATGGCAACAGAATCGCAATTCCGTTTGCGCCACCCAAACCTGGCAACACACCGATGATCACACCGAGCGTTACGCCAACGAGCATCAACAATAAGTTAAAGGGCGTCATTGCAACGGCAAAGCCGTTGAATAGAGCATTAATTTCTTCCAACTTGGACTCCTTCTTTTCTAATCTTTTTTAATAGTTATTCTTTTTTATTGCACGCCTACGAACTCGAGTGGATTGATCCATGAGCCATGTGGCAATGGAACTTGGAACCAGAATTCGAACATGAGGTAAAGGGCTGCACTTACTCCAATCGATACAGCAGCCGCCTTCCAAATTGGGTATTTTCCTAACCACACCATAAAGATTGCGATATAGATAGCGGAAGAAACATAGATACCAATCAATTGCACACCTAGAACAAAAACAATCGCTGGTAGTAATACCGCCATGACTTGCTTGAACGGCTCTTTTTCAACAAACGTTTCTGTTTTCTTTTTCTTATTCACGATGGCAGCTTGATACAAAGTAACCGTGCTTGAAAGCATGATGATCAAGCTGATATAGAAAGGAAAGTAGCCAGCCTCCGGGCCATCAGCGCCCCAACTAGCACCCAACTTAAGGCTGCCAATCATCACTGTCAAGCCTACAGCAAGAAACAAGATAGAGGTAATCACATCCATTGCTCTTACGCTAATAACTGAGTCTTGATTTGTATTATTTGTATGTTCGGACATTTTTATATTTTTATTAAAGTTAATTAATGCACTTACTCAAAAAATAGGACCCCCAATGGAGGCCCTATCAGATTTCCACAAATTACTTAGCCAAGAAGCCAGCTTCAGTCATTAATTGCTTATGCAAAGCTTCATTTAATGTCAGCCAGTTTCTAAACTCTTTACCTGTCATAAATGTCTGATTAAATGCCCCATCAGCCATGAACTTTTTCCACTCTGGTGTAGCACGTACCTTTTTAAATAAATCGATATAAAAATCAACCTGCTCTTGAGTGACACCTGGAGCCATGAAAATACCGCGTAACATGGTGTAGTCAGTTGTTACACCTGCCTCTTTACAAGTCGGCACGTCGTACCATGATTGAGTATCGGTAATTTTTTCTTTGTATGGCATGCGGGTGTCATCAAATACGCACAATGCACGTAATTTGTTAGCACGCCACTGCGCTACCGCCTCGATTGGGTTGTTCACGGATGAATCAACGTGGTTACCAACCAGCTGAACAGCAACATCGCCACCCCCTTTGAAAGGAATGTAGGTAAATTTAGCGCCTGTTGCTTTTTCAATGGCTACGGTAATGATTTGATCTTCTTGCTTAGAACCGGTTCCGCCCATTTTGAATTTACCCGGACCAGCAGCTTTAGCAGCGTCAATGTATTCTTTGGCTGTCTTATAAGGCTTTTCTGCGTTGTCCCACAACACAAACTGATCTAACGCCAACATTGCTACCGGAGTAATGTCTTGCCAATTAAATGGAACACCGGTTGCTAATGGCGTTGTAAATAAATTAGAAAGTGTGATCACAATCTTATTGGGATCACCTTTGGCTTCTTTCATTGCCAAGAAACCTTCAGCACCAGCACCAGCACCCTTATTCACTGGAATCACTGCTTGCTTCATTAAATTATTTTTGGTGATGATTCCTTGGATCATGCGAGCCATTTGGTCAGCACCACCACCAGGACCAGCAGGAATAATGAATTCAACTGGCTTGTTTGGTTCCCATGCTGAAAATGCAGGTGAAACACCAACTACACCGAGGGCTAAGGTGGTGGAAATCAGTGCTCTTTTAAACTTCATCTTCATAAAGTATGTCTCCAAAAATGTTTACCAATTTAATTTGGCTTATTTACTTATTTAATTTGTGTGTGATTTTTAAACAAGATGTGCATGTTGAACTTGACTACCATCAATAATTTCAAAATCGTTACACATGGGCAACCTTAACATAGTGGAAACCCTGATAAATAAAGCCAAAGGCTAAGCTTAGTGTACTTACACTGCATGTTACTAATGGCATTTAATGCACAAAAAGCATACAAAAAATAAGTCTATTGATTGCAGCGGGAATTGCAATATGGGCTTGGTGAGTCTTATAGGGTTTACCCTAAATAAAATGAGGATTGGTGCCGCATGCCGGAATCGAACTGGCGACCTTTTCATTACGAATGAACTGCTCTACCAACTGAGCTAAAGCGGCTTACCGAAATAAATTCTAGCGGAAACGGTCTAAAAGCTTTTTGCTGAGCTTGTCTAACTGGGTAGAGTCTTTGATTAAAAACTGCAGGCCATTGGAGTCTGCAATTAACAAAGTATTACCAGCAATTCTGCGAATATCTTCCTCACCCTTCAGGCGAATGCGAGTTGGGCCTCGGTCTGTATCAATATCCCAAATACTGGGCGTAGCAAAAGTAGAGACTTTGGTAATTCTCTCAATCACTGGCATAAATTCGCGCGCAGCCAATTCTTCTTCAATCACAGCAAGCTCATCCCTTGGAATGGCAGCAACATCGGGATACCAAAATACTTCTTTACCAGACTGATCCATGATGCCCACTCCAGCACCTGGAGCCGTAATTGGAAATGCTCTTACAGGATGTACGCCAATATGCGTATTGCCCTTAGCATCTACGAAGATCATGCGACCCAGAGAGTCCCGCTTTAGTTGATGTGCAGATTGATTGGCTTGCGTCATACCCCGCCCCCAATATTTTTCGCGATCTCTTGTAGTTTCTCTTCTCGTTTTTCTTCCTGCTTTTCTCGTTTACCCTCTTCTGAGCTTTCTTCCAAACTCTCTCCAATGGCGCCGCCCTCGACTAACTCTGCAGCATGACGCAACTGAGCTTGATACAAGGTGTAGTAAGCCCCTTGGGCTTCCATTAGATGTTCGTGTGATCCAATCTCCACAATCTCACCCTTATCTAATACCACGAGGCGATCTGCCTTTCTGAGTGTTGATAAGCGATGTGCAATCGCAATGGTTGTGCGACCTTTAACAAGGTTATCTAAAGCACGCTGAATTTCTTTTTCTGTAGTGGTATCAACGGATGAGGTTGCCTCATCCAAAATCAAGATGCTTGGATTAATGAGGAGCGCACGGGCAATCGAGATGCGTTGACGCTCACCACCAGATAAAGATTGACCGCGCTCACCCACTAATGAGTCATAGCCTAGTGGTAAGCGCAGAATAAATTCATGGGCATGGGCAGCACGTGCTGCTTCAATGATTTCTTCACGAGTAGCATCAGGCTTGCCGTAAGCAATGTTCTCTGCAATCGTGCCAAAGAATAGGAATGGCTCTTGCAATACCAGGCCGATACACTTCCGATAATCGGCAATACCAATACTACGAATATCGCGCCCATCTAAGGATATAGAGCCAGAGCTCACGTCATAGAAACGGCAAATCAAATTGACCAAGGTGCTCTTGCCTGAACCACTGTGACCTACTAAACCAATCATCTCACCTGGAGCAATATCTAAATCAATACCTTTAGTTACCGCACGATTGCCATAGCGAAAACCCACGCCGCGCATCGAGATACGCCCACTGACAGGCCCTAGAGGTGCGGGATTAATCGGTTCGGGAACGCTCGAGACATGATCCAAAATATCAAAGATACGCTTGGCACCCGCAGCTGCTTTTTGGGTGTGCGACACAATACGACTCATTGAATCAAGTCGTACATAAAAACGGCCGATGTATGCAAGAAACGCAATCAAGACACCAACGGTGACTTTCTGATGTGCTACTTGCCAGATACCAAAGCCCCACACCACCAATAAACCAGTCTCGGTTAAGAGTGTGACTGTTGGCGAGAACAAACCCCAAACACGATTTACACGATCATTAATTTGAAGGTTGTGTTTATTGGAATCTACGAAACGCTTTAACTCACGATCTTCTTGCGCAAACGCTTTGACTACCCGAATACCTGGGATCGTATCTGCCAAAATGTTTGTGACTTCAGACCAGATACGATCAATCTTCTCAAAGCCAAAACGCAAACGATCGCGCACAACATGAATCATCCACACAATGAATGGCAATGGCGCTAAGGTCACTAGTGCCAGCAAAGGATCAATCGAAACCAAGATAGCTGCGGTCATCGTGATCATGAGGACATCAGTCGCAAAGTCCAATGCGTATAGCGACAAGAAGACGCAGATGCGATCAGTCTCTGCGCCAATACGTGCAATCAAGTCACCAGTGCGCTTACCACCGAAGTACTCGAGCGAGAGTTTGAGTAAGTGCTCGAAAGTCGTATTGCGTAAATCTGCACCAATACGTTCACTCACTAAAGCCAGTAGATAAGTTTTCCACCAACCCAATCCCCAAGCAATGATGGCCGCGCCAAATAGCGCAAACAAATACATACTTGCTAAATGAAAATCAATGGGGTTACCACGCTCATAAGGAATCAAGACATGATCCATCAGGGGCATCGTCAAATACGGTGGAATCAGAGTTGCGCCAGTCGATAGCAGTGTCAGCACAAAACCGAGTAACAGTTGATTTTTATACGGCTTAGCAAAACGCCATAATTTGAACAAGGTCCAAGTTGATGGCGGTTTGTCATCTTCAGGATCACAAGTTGGACAACCATCAGAGTTGGCCGGTTTAGGACTCAAGCAAACAGGACAAACCTGCTTGTCATACTCACTCACTTCGTCCCGACCCTGCTCAGCGCCATGGGTCAGCTTTCTGAAGCTGGACTGCAAACGCAAAACCTGAGGATTGACTGCCAAGGTGAAATACCAAATTCTTTGCAGCGCATCCGCTGTTTCGAGCTTTAAATGACCCACACCAGCATGATCGCCATGAACGAGATGCTCTCTTGAGCTAGCGGGCCAAGATTCAAACTTTGCACCATCGGTCCAAAATAAGCCTTCTTCAGTGAGCAAAAGTAGACTTCTTTCAAAGTGCAAGTCAGCACCCAAATCAAGCTCGACCCAAGCCAGTACTGCCTCTAGGCTTTGAATGGGGGATTTGTCACCCTTAAGAACGCTCAGCCAATGACTTGGTAGCACAGGGGCAAAAGGAAGGATTTCTGGCTTCATTAACCCTAAAAGTATAGTGGAGCTAGATTTTTTAGATTTATCGGTCCTGTCAACTTTCGGGGGTAGAAAACCGTTAAATTATCCAAGTAGTCTTTTTTATGTATTTTTGCTATTTTTGTAGATTTTCAATAAAACTATAAACAGAGAGACAGTGAACAGCGCCACCTGCTAAATCCAGGCGCCAACCCCTTTGCAACACCATACATGCCCCAATTACTAGATAAATCCATCGAGATCCTGAGTGTTAAGCATCTCCGTGGCCCCAATATGTGGACTTACCATCCCGTGATTGAGGTTTGGATTGATATCGGGGATCTTGAAGACTATCCCTCTAATCTGATTCCCGGCTTTTATGACCGCCTGGTTAAAGCACTGCCTAGCTTAGTTGAACATCGCTGCAGCTACGGAGAAACCGGTGGCTTTCTCAAGCGCGTCGAAGAAGGCACTTGGCCTGCTCACATCATGGAGCACCTGACGCTCGAGTTGCAAAACCTAGCAGGTATTCCAGGTGGCTTTGGTAAAGCGCGTGACGGTGATCGCCGTGGTGTCTACAAAGTGATGGTAAGCGCGATCAATGAGGAAGTCACCCTCACTGCCCTCAAGTACGCACGCGACCTCTTTCTTGCTCTTGCGCAAGACAATAAAGATTGTGTTGCTGAAGTTCAAAATATTATTGAGAGTCTGCGTGACATTGGTGATGATTTATTACTAGGACCTAGCACTGCTTGCATCGTTAATGCAGCTGAGGAGCGTGGCATTCCTTCTATCCGCCTATCGGCAGGCAATTTAGTTCAATTGGGTTACGGCGCAAAACAGCGGCGCATCTGGACTGCTGAAACAGATCAAACTAGCGCAATCGCTGAAACAATTTCCCGTGATAAAGATTTAACGAAGAGTTTGTTACGCAGCGCTGGCGTACCAACCCCAGAAGGCCGAACTGTTACTAGTACTGATGATGCCTGGGAGGCCGCACAGGATATTGGCTTGCCAGTGGTTGTCAAACCCATCGATGGTAATCATGGTCGAGGTGTGTTTATTAATCTGTATACCCAACAAGAAATTGAAGCTGCTTACGCAGTAGCCATTGATGAGGGTAGCGAAGTATTGGTGGAGCGTCATATTGTTGGCGATGAACATCGCTTACTCGTAGTTGGTAACAAAGTTGTCGCTGCGGCAAAAGGGGAAACTGTATGGGTCACTGGCGATGGCAAACATACTGTTCAAGATCTGATTCAGATTCAGATTAATTCTGATCCCCGTCGCGGCACCGCAGAAGAACATCCACTCAATCCAGTACGTATTGATTCTGCAGTAGAACTCGAACTTGCTCGCCAACAATTAACTGGCGCTAGCATTCCAGCAACAGACCAAAAGGTATTAATTCAGAGTAACGGCAACGTGGCATTTGATGTCACTGATTTAGTTCATCCTGATGTTGCTAGTCAAGTAGCCCTAGCAGCACGAGTGGTTGGTTTAGAAATTGCAGGCGTTGATTTGGTAGCCCAAGACATTAGCCGCCCACTTGCTGAGCAGAACGCTGCCATCGTAGAAGTCAATGCTGGCCCAGGCCTCCTAATGCATCTCAAGCCTGCTAGCGGCAAACCACAACCCGTTGGTAAAGAGATTGCAAACCACCTATTTCCTCAGGGCACAGATTTCCGCATTCCACTAGTAGGCATTTGTGGCGAGAGCGGCAAAACACCCGTTGCTGAAATGATTGCTCATTTCCTCCGCCTCACAAACGTCTATGTTGGCTTGTCTTGCAGTAAAGGTTTATTTTTTGGTAGTCGCTCGATTCCAAATACCAATGCATCCAATTGGGAAAACGCACGTCGCACCCTCCTGAATCGTGCCGTAGAAGCAGCGGTGATTGAAAATAACCACCTATCTATGCTGATCGAAGGATTGGCCTATGATCGCTGCCAAGTTGGTGTCGTACTCAATGTTGATCCTAAAGCCAACTTCCCACAGTACGCTATCTATGATGAAGATCAGGTCTTTAGTATTGTGCGCACTCAAATTGATGTAGTTCTACCAACCGGTGTGGGGGTTCTAAACGCCGATGATCCAATGTGTCTGCAGATGGCTGAGCTATGTGATGGTGAGGTGATTTTCTTTAGCGAGCATTCAGATTCAGAAGTGATTAAAAACCATCTGCTCAATGGTGGTCGCGTCGTACTAGTTGGCAAACAACAAATTACCTTGAAGTCTGGAAAGCTGGATCAAAAATCAATTCCCGTGCCGCGCCACTCTGAATCTAATAGCGCCATGCCATGGAAGACTATGAATCTCGGCGCTGCGATTGCTGCTGCTTGGGCATTAGATATTCCATTTAACGTGATTGAAGCTGGTGCAGAAACTTATGTACCAGATGCTACAACTGCAATAGGGGCTTAATTGGAAATCACCCGTATTCGTATGCTACGTGGCCCCAATTTATGGAGCCGCCACACTGCCCTAGAAGCCATCGTTACTTGCGATCGTTCTGAGCGCTCGATTGATGCTATTCCCCAATTTGAAACGAAGATTCGTGAACGCTTTCCACAACTAGGAAGCATGCGTCGTGGTGGTTTAACTGAGCCCCTCTCATTAGCGCATGCGCTAGAACATGCTGCTCTGGGATTACAAGCTCAAGCAGGTTGTCCTGTGACTTTCAGTCGTACTGTTCAAACAATAGATGACGGCGTATATCAAGTAGTCGTGGAATACATCGAAGAAGTTGTTGGCCGCATGGCCTTTGATTTTGGTTTTGCATTGATTCAAGCAACGCTAAACGATGCCCCCTTTGATTTAGCTGCGGCACTCTCAGAGTTAGAAGCTTTGTACGAAGATGTGCGCCTTGGACCAAGCACTGGCTCAATCGTTGATGCAGCACTTCAGCGTAACATTCCCTTCCGTCGTATGACCGAAGGCAGCATGGTGCAATTTGGCTGGGGCAGCAAACAAAAACGAATTCAGGCAGCAGAGACCAGCGACACCAGCGCTATTGCTGAAGCCATTGCACAAGATAAGGAACTTACCAAAAATCTCTTGGCTGCGGCTGGAGTATCTGTGCCGATTGGTGAAGTTGTGACTAATGTAGATGATGCATGGCGTGCTGCTCAAAAGATTGGTGGCCCGATTGTGCTCAAACCAAAAGATGGCAATCAAGGAAAAGGCGTAGTTGCCAATATCCAAACCGAAGAAGAAGTCCGTGCAGGCTTTGAAGTCACCCAAGGCTTTGGACGCGAGACGATCGTAGAGCGATATCTTCCTGGTGCTGACTATCGCTTACTCGTCGTTGGTAATCGTTTGTCTGCTGCAGCCCGTCGTGAGCCTGCTCAAGTAGTTGGCGATGGCAAACACACTGTTGCAGAACTGGTTGAAAAAGAAAATCAAAATCCATTGCGGGGCGATGGACATGCAACAGCATTAACCAAGATTCGCTTTGACGATATTGCATTAGCTCATCTAGCAAGCTCTGGACTCACACCACAATACGTTCCTAAAACTGGTGAGCGCGTGTTATTACGCAATAATGCCAACCTCAGTACCGGCGGTACTGCTACCGATGTTACCGATGATGTTCATCCTGACGTCGCTGCTAGTGCTATAGCGGCCGCCCAGATGATTGGTTTAGATATCGCCGGCGTAGATATCCTTTGCGAATCCATTTATAAACCTTTAGAACAACAAGGTGGCGGCATTGTTGAAGTCAATGCTGCCCCAGGATTGCGCATGCATTTAAAGCCCTCCTACGGCAAAGGCCGCCCTGTAGGAGAAGACATTATTAATACGATGTTCCCGCCAGGCGAAGATGGTCGCATTCCAGTAGTTGCTGTGACGGGAACTAACGGCAAAACAACCACAGTCCGTTTAATATCCCACCTCCTCACCGAAACTGGTCTGAGGGTCGGCATGACTGGCACTGATGGCGTATATATCAATCATCGCCTGATTGATACCGGTGATTGCAGTGGCCCTAAAAGTGCGCGCAACGTATTAATGCATCCCGATGTCGATGCTGCTGTTCTAGAAACTGCTCGCGGCGGTTTATTGCGTGAGGGCTTGGGCTTTGATCGTTGTGAAGTTGCCGTAGTAACCAATATTGGTGAAGGCGACCACTTAGGATTGAACTATATCTCTAGCGTAGAAGATTTAGCGATCCTAAAACGGGTGATTGTGCAAAACGTAGCACCAACTGGTGCGGCTGTTCTCAATGGAGCAGATCCTATGGTTGCCAAGATGGGTGATAAGTGCTCTGGGCGGGTCATCTTCTTTGCCCAAAATCAACATCACCCCGTCATCACTGCGCATCGCGCCAAGAATAAGAAAGTCATCTTCTTTGATGGTACTTACATTGTTGCCTCTAAAGGATCGCGCGTGATGTATCGCTTCCCTGTAAGCGAAATTCCCCTCACCCAAAATGGCGTACTTGGTTTTCAGATTGAAAATGCTATGGCAGCCATTGGTGCTGCTTGGGCCTTAGGCCTTGATGCTGAGAAGATTGCGCGTGGCTTAAATAGCTTTGAGAGTACTGCCAACGCTGTACCAGGTCGCTTTAATCAATTCAAACACAAGGGAGCTACGGTAATTGCTGACTATGGTCACAACCCTGATGCGATGCGTGCTTTAGCAAGTGCTGTTGAATCTATGAAGCCCAAGAAAAGTCACGTGGTTATTAGTGGTGCCGGAGATCGTCGCGATGAAGACATTCGGGATCTCACGCGCATCTTGGGCAACGCTTTTGATAACGTCATCCTCTATCAAGATGCTTGCCAACGTGGTCGTGAAGATGGCGAAGTCTTAAAGCTTTTGCAAGAGGGCTTAGTTGGCACTACGAAAGCCAAACAAGTGAAAGAGATCCATGGAGAATTCAAAGCAATTGATACCGCCTTGGATGAAGTCTCTGAAGGCGATGTTTGCTTGATTCTGATTGACCAAGTAGAAGAGTCTTTGGCCTACCTAAAGGAAAAGGTAAAGCCATAATCAATGAAGTAAAAATGGTAAACCCTATTTAAAAGGCCCAGTCTTATGATTGGGCCTTTTGCATTCTCAATCCTACTGAAAAATAGGCTTGCTAAAAAGATTGAATCTCATTAAAGTATATATCACTGATACATATCAAAAGAGGGGAAATCATGGACATAGCCCAAATCTTCAAAACCGGTCGTAGCCAAGCGGTGCGACTTCCCAAGGAATATCGTTTTACAGATTCCGAAGTCACTGTGCAGCACTTTGCTGGCGGCGTCCTCCTCTTGCCAAAAAATGGTTTATTTACAGCAATTTGCACGTCTTTAGACAGTTTTGAGCCAGGACTGCAATTAAATCGTGATCAACCAGTGCAACAAGATCGGGTGGAGATTGCCCCTTGATTTTGCTAGACACCAATATTTGCATCTACATCATCAATCAAAAACCACCTAGCGTTCTAGAGCGTTTCAAATCATTTCAGTCTGGCGAGATTGGCGTATCTACCATTGTTGCTGCGGAGCTCGCTTATGGCGTAGAAAAAACAAATTCAATCAGAAATAAACAGGCACTCAATTTATTTCTAGCACCAATGACTATTGTTCCTTTTGATACCAACTGCATTTGGGCCTATGCTACATTGCGCGCTCAGTTAGAGAAACAAGGGCAGCCCATTGGTTCGCTAGATACGATGATTGCAGCACAAGCGCTAGCATTAGACTTACCGCTAGTCACTAATAATCTCAAAGAGTTTTCAAGAGTTTCTGGCTTAAAGCTAGAAAACTGGGTTTGATTTTTTAATTCACCTTATGCGTGGTAATGCTGTAAACGATCAATCTCTTCTTTAGAACCCAGCATGACGGAGACACGCTCATGCAAATCAGTAGGTTGTAAATCCATAATCAGATCTTTACCATTTGTAGACGCACCACCTGCTTGTTCAACCAAGAAGCTCATTGGATTGGCTTCATACATTAAGCGCAATTTTCCAGGTTTATGGGGCTCACGTTGATCCCAAGGGTACATAAAAACACCGCCACGGGATAAAACACGATGCACATCAGCCACCATCGATGCAATCCAGCGCATATTAAAATCTTTTTCACGCGCACCACCTACACCAGCTAAACACTCTTCTACATAGCGGCGCACTGGGTCAGCCCAATGGCGCATATTAGACATATTGATAGCAAATTCTTTAGTAGAGTGCGAAATCGTGACAGCATCTTTAATCAACAAGAACTCACCGGTCACTTTATTTAAGGTAAACATCACTACGCCATCACCCAAAGTTAAAGCCATCGTTGTTTGAGGGCCATACACCACATAACCCGCCGCTACTTGGTGACGACCCGATAATAGAAAGTCAGAGGTTTGTAATGGCGCTTGTGGATCTTGCTTTTTGAGTACCGAAAAGATCGTGCCGATAGACACATTCACATCGATATTGGAAGAGCCATCTAATGGATCAAACAATAAAAGATAGTCGCCGGTACCTTGCACTGGTACTGGTAATTCCATTTCTTCAGACGCCAGCCCAGCAAGTGACTTACAAGCTTTAACGCCCTCAATTAATAAATCGTTGGCAATGATGTCAAGCTTTTGCTGAACTTCACCTTGCACATTACCAGTGCCAGCAGATCCCAATAAACCAATTAAAGCTCCTTGAGCGACTTCATGACTTAAGGTAGAACAAGTATTAACAACAGCAGCCAGCAAATCTTGTAGTCCAACGGGAATTGCTACGCCCTGAGATTTAGTTGTTGCTAGATATTGCTTGAAATTTGTATGGGTACTGGAAGACAAAGCGATTTCTCCAAGGTGCTATTGAGATTAGGGTCTATTTTGCCCTGTAATGAAAGTTTTACCTAAAAGAAGGTTCTTATTTGCTTTCGATCTAATTTTCCTCTTTTCAAGACTAAAATCATCGTATATGATGACTAAATTGATGTTTTTTTACATCAAATTTGATGAGAATAATCATGAGAACTACAGTAACCATTGATGACGACCTATATCAAAGCGGGCTAGATCTTGCTGATCCTGGCATGGATAAGGCAGACCTTTTCCGTGAAGCCATGAATGTATTTGTACGGGTACAAATCGCTAAACGACTTGCTGCGTTAGGGGGCAAGGCGCCCCAAATGAAAAACATTCCTCGGCGCAAATCCAATGGTGCTCAATAAACATGACGATGGTTTTAGCGGATACCTCAGTGTGGGTATCTCACTTCAAAAAATTGAATCCATCATTTACGTCTTTGTTAGTAAACGATCGAATTCTATGCCACCCTCTAATTTTGATTGAGCTTTCATGCGGATCTCCTCCGTCGCCACGATCCAGAACTCTAAATTATTTAAAAAAACTGCAGCAAGCTTCTGTAGCCACTACCGAAGAAACATTACAGTTTATTGAAACGCATAAACTTCATGAATCCGGATGCGGTGCAATTGACATCTCTCTGCTTGCCTCCACTCTTCTATCAGAAAATGCACTCATTTGGACTCTTGATAAACACCTTGAGTCACTAGCGATCCAGCTTGGTATTTCTTATAACCAACAACTTCACTAAGGAAGTCATAAGAAATCAGTCCCCCAAAGCCTTACCAATGACCTCGCGCACATCTGGCGAGAGGGTTGGGCATGCAGCCACCCGCTCTAAGGCAGCCTTCATCTTGCCTTGATAAGGCTCTGCAAACAGGCGCCAGCGATCCAATGCTCTAGCGAGGCGCGCAGCAACTTGTGGATTGATGGGATCTAGAGCTAAGACACTTTCAGCCCAAAAAGCGTAACCACTGCCATCAGCTTGATGAAAGCTTGCTGGATTGTTGGTACAAAAAGCATGAATCACACTACGTGCACGATTTGGATTGTTCAGCTTGAATGCTGGGTGCTCACGCAAACGTTTGACATCAGCAAGAGTTTGCTCAAGTCCATCAACCGGTGGACGGCTCGATTGCAATGCAAACCACTTATCAATTACCAGAGCATCATTTACAAAGCGACTAAAGAAATCATGCAAACAATCATTGGCAGGCGTAGCACCATGAATGACTAATGTCGCCAATGCGGCATAGCGATCAGTCATATTGTCAGCAATTTGATATTGATTTGCTGCCATTGGCGCCCAAATCTTTGGATCAGCCTCAAGCAACATACTGAGAGCGAGATTTTTGAGCGCACGCTTTCCTGAATCAAGAGCATCAGACTTAAATGGTCCAGGCGTTTGGTTCTGCTGATAAAGCGCAGCCCACTCTAGTTGCAACTGCTTAGCAATTTCTCTTCGGAATGCACGACGTGCAGTAAAGATTTGTTGGGGATCTACACTAGCGCACTGCTCATATAAATAAGACTCTGCAGGCAGGGTCAAAGCAAGCTCTTTAAATGCAGGATCTAAATTGGGATCAAGCAATAGATTGCGGTAAGCGTCAATCAGACCAGCATCAGGCAAGCGCTTGTTCAAAATCATTTGCATGGCTAGT
The DNA here is from genome assembly GCF_018882005.1 of Polynucleobacter sp. es-GGE-1. Lineage (NCBI taxonomy): Bacteria > Pseudomonadati > Pseudomonadota > Betaproteobacteria > Burkholderiales > Burkholderiaceae > Polynucleobacter > Polynucleobacter sp. es-GGE-1. Next base: position 76,561 of record NZ_JACVPE010000003.1, on the reverse strand, counting down.
TTTTGACCCGCCTCCCAGCGATTAAAAGGATCATCATCGCCAGAGAATAAGGTTAAGAGATCTACCTCGCTTTGCTCAAAATCGATGTTAATTGGCGCAGAGAAATTACGATTAATAGATAGAACGGGACGCTCAGTGAGATTGTCAAAAGTCCATGACTGAGTTGGTTCAGTAAGCTCTAGTAATTGCTCTGTTTGATCATTGGCAGCATTAATCAAGCGGATCTTTAGTGGAATATGAAATGGCTTTTTCTCATTCTGACCAGGGCTTGGAGCACAGCTTTGCGTCAGAGTGAGTTGATACTGATGATTGACCATATCATAGTGCTCTGCCACTTTCACCCGTGGCGTACCTGCTTGGCTATACCAGTTTCTGAACTGAGTGAGGTCTTTGCCGTTAGCATCAGCCATCGCCGCTAAGAAATCATCACAAGTGACCGCCTGTCCATCATGGCGCTTGAAATACAAATCCATACCCTTGCGAAAACCTTCTCTGCCCAGCAAGGTCTGATACATTCGGACAACCTCTGAACCCTTTTCATATACGGTAACGGTATAGAAGTTATTAATCTCCTGATACTCATCAGGGCGAATGGGATGGGCCATCGGACCCGCATCCTCTGGAAATTGCAATTGACGTAGCAATCTCACATCTTCGATACGCTTAACCGCCCTGCCAGACTCAGTACCCATTTGATCTGCGGAAAACTCTTGATCCCTAAAGACAGTTAGGCCTTCTTTGAGAGAAAGTTGAAACCAATCTTGGCAGGTCACCCGATTACCGGTCCAGTTATGAAAATACTCATGGGCTACAACGCTTTCAATATTGGCAAAGTCAGCGTCTGTTGCAGTTTCAGCTTGAGCTAGAACAAACTTGGTATTGAAGATATTCAAGCCCTTGTTCTCCATCGCACCCATATTGAAGTCACCTACTGCAACAATCATGAAACGCTCAAGATCTAACTCCAAACCAAAGCGCTTTTCATCCCAATGAATCGAGGCAATCAATGAATCCATTGCATGACGGGTCTTCTTCAGATCATGCGGTTCAACCCAGATCTGTAATAACTTTCTGGCACCACTGCTAGTAGTGATGGTTTCTTCGATGCACTCCAACTTGCCAGCAACTAAGGCAAATAAATAAGAGGGTTTTGGAAATGGATCTTCCCAGCTTGCGCTATGCCAACCGTTGGGTAACTTCTCTTCTTTTAATAAATTGCCATTTGAAAGGAGTACAGGGCATTCAGCTTCACGCGCTCGCAGAGTCACACGATAACGCGCCATCACATCAGGGCGATCTAAGAAATAAGTAATCTTCCGAAAGCCTTCTGCTTCACATTGCGTAAAGAAGTTCCCATTCGAAACATATAGTCCCATGAGGCTGGTGTTCTTATTGGGAACGCACACTGAAATAATTTCAACAATGAATTTATCTTTACCTTCATTTGGCAAAGAATGAATACTCAAAGTTTCTGGGGTGAGTTCAAAATGGCGATGCGCTTCGCCATTAATCCGTAAACTCACAAACTCCAACTCCTGACCAACCAACACTAAAGGTGCGCCAGGTTCAAAACTTTTGCCTGGTAATACTTCGATTTTGCTTTTCACGATCGTGCGGGCGGGATCTAAAGCAATATCCAACTCAACTTGGTCAAAGGTATATACGGGGGGAAGATATTCGAGCCGACGAAAGCTCTGAGGCAGATCAGTTTTCATCTGACTATTTTAAGTCGAGAGATCCCCAAATGTAGAGGATTAGCTTAACTCCATGCCAGAGTGGCCACACCAATAGCAATAAACGTGATTGCTGCAACAGCATGCACCCATTTGATTGGCATACGTTGGGTAAATTTCTGACCAATCCATACCGCTGGGGCATTAGCCAACATCATCCCCAATGTAGTGCCGATCGTTACCGAAACCACATCCTCATATCGAGCACCCAAAGCAATAGTTGCAATTTGCGTCTTATCTCCCATCTCAGCCAAAAAGAATAGGACAACCGTCAGCATCAATACCTGAAGCGCACGATCGGCCACTTTAGAATCTGCCGCATCATCAATATGATCGGGAACCAAAAGCCATAAACCAATCCCTAAAAAACTGGTGCCCAAAATCCAACGCATCACATCTGGAGAAACTAGGGTCATCAGCCAGTGTCCAAGTAAGGCAGCGCAGGCATGGTTTGCAATCGTGGCAATAAAAATACCTGCAATGATGGCTAGTGCTTGCCTAGGGTAGCGAGCAGCAAGCATTAAAGAAAGTAATTGGGTTTTGTCACCCATCTCCGCTAATGCAACTACACCAGCGGAGAGGGTTAAGGCTGAAACGTCCATGGATCTTGTGGCTTTAATGAGTAAGTATCTAGCCAGTGTAAATCCTTCAGGTGACTAGACTACAAAGAGCTCCTCCGCAAGAGCAAAGTCAAGACCCTGAGCCTGTGCGACAGGCTGAGAAGTCAAAACACCTTTATGAACACTCAAGCCATTGCGTAGGTGATGGTCAATCGATAATGCCTTCACCACCCCACGATTAGCTAATGCCTCTACAAAAGGATAGGTTGCATTGGTTAATGCAAAGGTAGATGTCCTTGCGACTGCACCTGGCATATTGGCTACGCAGTAATGCAGTACCCCATCCACCAGGAAGGTCGGATCTGCATGAGTGGTCGGTTTCGATGTTTCAAAGCAACCGCCCTGGTCAATCGCAACATCCACAATCACTGCACCTGCTTTCATTTTCTTGACCATCTCTCGTGTCACCAGTTTAGGCGCAGCAGCGCCTGGCAAAAGAACAGCGCCAATCACTACATCAGCCTCACACACTTCTTGCTCAATTAACAAACTATCAGAATAAAAAGTGCGTACGCGATTGCCATAGAACATATCAATCTGACGCAGGCGATCAATATCGCGATCGAAGATGCAGACATCTGCGCCCATACCTACTGCCATTTGTAAAGCATTGCGACCGACTACTCCACCACCCAAAATCACAATCTTAGCCGGCGAGACACCAGGTACACCTGCCATCAATACTCCCAAACCACCATGGGTTTTTTCTAAATGGGAAGCTGCAGCCTGAATCGACATTCCTCCTGCTACTTCACTCATGGGAGCAAGTAAAGGCAAAGCGCCATTCATGGCGGTAACCGTCTCATAAGCAATACATGTCGCGCCGGATGCTAATAAGGCTTTGGTTTGGGCTGGATCTGGAGCGAGATGTAAATAGGTAAATAAAATTTGATCCTCACGCAGCATGGCACATTCTTGTGGCTGGGGCTCTTTCACCTTCACAATCATCTCTGCCTTCTGAAATACTTCTGCTGCACTGTTGATCAAAGTAGCACCTGCAATACGATAGGACTCATCACTCAAACCAATTTGCATCCCAGCACCTCTTTGAATCAATACCGAATGCCCTTGCTTACATAAGCCACTGACATTACCTGGTGTGAGGCCCACCCTAAATTCATTATTTTTTACTTCTTGTGGAACGCCAATAATCATTGCTATCTCCTGTTATTTAAATTGACGACTATTTTTTGTTTTACGGTGCAAGCCAACGATGTAAAACATAGCGAGATACACCCCTAATAGACATGGGCCTAATATCAAGGCCATGCGCGCATCTTCATGAAAGCCCATCAGCACTACAACTAAGAAAATAAATGCCAGAGCAAACCATGAGGAATAAGGCCACCAAGGTGCGCGGTAACCCAATTCAGCTACTTGCGCTTTGCTTAAAGAGCGACGGAACTTCATTTGGGTAAACAAGATGGCAATCCATACCATCAAGCCCACAAAGGTGACCGCTGCCATGATGTATTGGAAGGCCTTATCAGGCACAAAGTAGTTCAGTACTACGCCTGACATACAAACCGCCACAGTTACTATCACCGCACGATGCGGCACACCATACTTTGAGAGCTTGGCAAAAGACGCTGGGGCATAGCCGTTTGAAGACAAAGCATACAAAAGGCGACCACCGCTGAAGATGCCAGCATTGCATGATGAGAGAGCCGCAGTGATCACTACGAAGTTGATCAATCCGGCTGCCTCGCGTAAGCCGATCCGCTCAAACATCACCACAAATGGACTGCCCTGCTGACCTACCTCATTCCATGGAAAGATCGCTAAAATAACCAAGATCGCACCCATATAGAAAATGAGGATGCGCCAAGCTAAAGAGTCAATCGCCATGGGTATCGTTTTCTTCGGATTCTCCGCCTCTCCAGCAGAAAGACCAATCATCTCGATGCCAACGTATGCAAATAAGACCATTTGCAAAGAGAGCAGCATACCGCTAATGCCATTAGGGAAGAAACCACCATGCTGCCAAAGATTACTCAGGCCGATTGGCTGCCAATCATTCGTAAAGCCAAAGAGAATGACTGATCCACCCAATGTGATCATCGCCACAATGGCTACCACCTTAATGAGCGCAAACCAAAACTCAAACTCACCAAATACTTTTACGGCAATGAGATTGATCAGACCCATCATGACGATCGACGATAACGCCCAAACCCATTGAGGTATCTCTGGAAACCAGATCCCCATATAGATCCCAACTGCTGTGACCTCGGCGATTCCGACCACAATCCAGTAGGTCCAATAACCCCAACCCACCATATACCCCGCTAGTGGTCCAACATAGTTATTGGCGTAAGCAGCAAAAGAGCCTGCTACGGGCTCATGTACCGCCATCTCACCTAGAGTACGTAATACGATGAATGCCACGATTCCGGCAAGTAGATATCCCAAGAGAATGGACGGTCCAGCGATTTGTATTGCACTCGCAGATCCCAGAAATAATCCAACGCCAATCGTTGAACCTAAGGCCATTAAACGAATGTGCCTTACTTTAAGGTGGCGTTTCAAGCCGGTTTGTTCAGTCTGCAAAAGAGACCTCCTTTCGATTTGTCGTTGGCGGTTTACCAACGAAGCAAAGTCTAGGGAGGACTTGTCATCTGCACTAGGGGATGAAAATAACTAAAGTGACTAAATGATCAAAAGTAAATACTCAGCAAATATAAATTGCTTTTAAATCATGAGGCATCAGGTTCGTTTGCTGGATATGACTGCAACAGAATCAGTAATTTCCTACAGGGAATCCCCTTAAGGATTTATAGGAATTTTTCTGAGTTAACTGGTCAATGCCATTATTTTTGATCTTGACCGATCAGATTGAGGATCTCTGCAGCAGCAGCTAAACCGCAAGTGGCCGTAACCATGACAGTTGAGCCGTAACCAGAACAAGCCAATCCGCCGGTACTAGCACCAGCACGAGGCTCATGAGAGTAGATGGCTCGAATACCAATCTGGTGTTTTAGGTTTCTAGAGAAACCATGGTCCTGCCGTAAGCCTTGGCGTACTTTGGCTAGCAAAGCATCTTGTTCAGTGCGGGATAAATCATCACAGCGTACCGAAGTAGGATCAGTTTTGCCGCCTGCTGCACCACACATGACTAAAGCGCGCTGATTTTTCCGAGCCCAAACTGAGAGTGCAATTTTGGTTTGCACTGAATCAGTAGCATCCAAAACATAAGCATTCATAGGAATAATGCGGTCGAGATTCTCTGGCTCTAAAAATTCATCACAGGCAGTTAGTTGAATTTCAGGATTGATTTGCAAAATACGTTGGGTCATTGCTTCGACTTTAGCCTTACCATACTGACCATCGAATGCATGTAACTGACGATTGGTATTACTCTCTGCAATATGATCAAAATCGACCAGTACTAAATGGCCAATGCCAGTTCGTGCCAGCGCTTCTGCGGCCCAAGATCCCACGCCACCAAGGCCCGCTACTACAACAGTGGCATTCTGAAAGCGGGCACGCAACTCAGGTCCATAGAGTCTAGAAACCCCTCCGAAGCGGCGCTCTTCAACACCACCTTCATCCACGTTTTCAATCTTGTCTTCTGCCATAGCTTCTCTTTATACTGAATAAATGGACTCTATTGCTCAACTCCGTAAAAACTACACCTTTGGTCAGCTTTCAGAATCTGAGGTTCCACACAATCCTTTGCCGCTGTTTCAGCTTTGGTTTAACCAGGCCATCACAGCAGAGTGTCCTGAACCCAATTCCATGACCTTAGCTACCGCCGATAAAGCCGGAAATCCCTCTGCCCGTATTGTCTTACTAAAAGGTGCCGACGAAAATGGCTTTACCTTTTTTACTAACTACGAGAGCCAAAAGGGTAAAGAGCTTGCTGTGCGCCCTCAAGCCGCACTCCTCTTTCATTGGCATGAGTTAGAACGCCAAGTCCGCATTCAGGGAGTTGTCGAGCGCGTTAGCCCAGAGGAAAGTGATCAGTATTTCCATTCTCGTCCTCCAGCATCTCGCATTGGTGCCTGGGCTTCCCCCCAAAGCACTGCTATTCCAAACCGAGAGTTTTTAGAAGAAGCTGAAAAACGCTTCAAGTCCGAATTTGGTGATGAACCTCCCCGCCCTGAGCACTGGGGTGGTTATCGCCTAAACCCAACCGAGATTGAATTTTGGCAAGGGCGTCCTTCTAGGCTGCACGATCGCATTCATTACAAGCGCGATGGCAGCAATTGGAAAATCAATCGCCTTGCTCCTTAAGCACCTTAGCGATTAAGCATACTTTGGCGCAATCAGCGATTTAAATTTCGCTCTAAATTTCGCCAACTTTGGTGCCACTACAGCAGCACAATACCCTTGATGGGGATGTTGCTGGAAATAGTTCTGGTGATAATCTTCAGCTGGGTAAATTATTGGCGCATCATCAATTTGCGTCACGACCGGATCCGCATAAACTTTAGAATTCTCCAACTCTTGCACGACCTCATGAGAAATCTTGGTCTGCTCGTCACTATGGGTAAAAATCACCGAACGATATTGCGTCCCACGATCATTGCCTTGATAGTTCAAGGTGGTAGGGTCGTGAATCACAAAGAAGATTTCCAGTAGATCTCTGAAAGAGATTACCTGGGGATCAAATTGAATATCAACAATTTCTGCATGGCCTGTGACACCTGTGCAAATGGATTCATAAGAGGGGTTGGGTCTAGCGCCCCCAGCATAGCCCGAGACGACACTTTTCACACCTTGAATCTGCTGGTAAACAGCCTCAAGACACCAAAAACATCCTCCGCCTAGGGTTGCTCGCTCTAAGGAAGGTGGTTTTTTATCAGTAATTTCAGTCATGGCTTTATCCTAATACCTTATTTACATGTTTGCCAACTATTAATCCGCTATGAATCGCTTCACTATCCAGTTTGATGAAATCAAAGCAGCCTACGCAGCTGAACCCAACCCCACCCTAGAAGTGAGGCTCGAGCGCATTGGTCGAATTGAAAAAATGATTGCGGCCAATGAAGAAAAGCTATGCAAGGCCTTGATCGCTGATTTTGGCGTTCGCCATCCGATCGAAACTCGCCTCGCTGAATTTCAGATGGTGTATCAAGCCTGCAAATACACTCGCAAGCATCTAAAACACTGGATGAGACCAGTACCCATGGAAACCCCCTGGTATATGGGCTCTTCAGAGGCTTGGCTAGAAAACCAATCGATTGGCGTTGTTGGCATCATAAGCCCTTGGAACTATCCAATACAGTTAGCTCTCCTTCCTACTATTGCTGCATTAGCTGCTGGCAATCGCGTTTGGCTAAAGCCCTCCGAACGGAGCTCACGTACCTCTGGATTTTTGGCAGGCTTAATTCAAGAATACTTTCACCCTAGTGAATTTTGCGTCAGCACTGGCGGTCCTGATGTAGCGGAACCATTTGCCGCTCTACCATTTGCCCATTTATTATTTACTGGATCAGAGGCTATAGGCAAAAAGGTGATGCGCGCAGCCGCAGAAAACCTAACACCAGTGACACTAGAACTTGGCGGCAAGACCCCTGCCATTGTTGATACCTCTGCAAAACTTAAGGAAACTGCTGCAGCGATTGCTTATGGCAAGTTGCTCAATAGCGGTCAAACTTGTATTGCGCCCGACTATGTCCTCATTGAAAGTAGCAGTCAGGCTGAGTTCATTCAAGAACTGCAAACAGCAGCACAGACTCAATTTAGTAACCCAGAAGAGCTGACTGGCCCGATTGATGATGCCCAGCTAGAGCGTTGGCAGCACCTTGTTAGTGATGCCGTGGAGCGTGGCGCAAAAGTCATCCCTCTATTGAATAATCCTGCTGCAGGTGGAAGACGCTTTGAACCCCTTGCTTTAATTGATGTTCCTCATGATGCTCGGGTACTGCACGAAGAAATCTTTGGCCCGATTTTGCCAATCATCCCCGTAGCCGATACTGTGGCAGCTATCGCTTATGTCAATAGCACACCGAACCCTTTAGCCTTGTACTGGTTTGGTAAAAACAAAAAGCATTTGCAGCAAGTGATAGAGAACACGCGCTCTGGCGGCATCACCATTAACGATGTCTTCTTGCATGCCACCGTTGATTCCTTACCTTTTGGCGGCGTGGGGGCTAGCGGCATGGGCAGCTATCACGGTAAAACAGGCTTTGATACCTTTAGTCACCAAAAACCAATTCTTCAAGTGCGTGGGCTGTTTGGCACAAGCCTCTTAAAGGGCACTCAAGCTGTGCGTCCGCCTTATGGAAAAAAAGTGGAGCAGTTGTTGCGTCGCTTAAAGTAGTCAGTCAACTATTAAACGAATTGCAAATCCAATAAATAGGATGCCTGCAAGCATCCATAATGCCGCAGTAAAGCGGTAGTGATGCTTGAAATACTTTGAGAAAAATTGCCCAATAAAGATCAGCCCTGTTAGATGGGTCATGCTCATCATCTGCAGAACCGTTGCAAGGTAAATAAAAGTCAGGGCTGGATGTGCAAAATCTGGCCAAATAAATTGCGAGAAGAAAGCGATAAAGAAAAAGATTGCTTTAGGGTTTGTTAAGGAAAGTGAGAGTGCAGCGAGCAGCGGATGTAATTGCATTAAGCGCGCTTGAATTTCAAATACTTTTGAATGCGATTGCGTCGTCCAGCGCTGTTGCCCGCTTCGTAGTAAAACTATTCCCAACCAAACCAAATAGATGGCCCCGATGATGCGTACACAATGAAACAGTAAAGGTGAGGACATCAAGAGTGAGGCGGCTCCTAGAGCAACAGCACTCATCAACACTAAATCGCCGATGAATATTCCAAGCGCACCCCAAGCGCCAGCACGCCAACCCCTTTGCGTTGCAATTGTTAATACATAAAGCGAATTAGGGCCAGGTAGCAAGATGATGAGCAGCGTCCCAAGCAAATAACTTGAGAAGTCCACGAATCCTGCATTTGAAGGTGATAAGAGGCTTAATGTGAACCATTCCATCACAACATCATAATTAATTCGGGAAAACCCTTGTAATCACAGTCTCAAACTGCCATAATGAGAGGCTTTTTTAAGCAATATGATTCATCGCCCCCCAGCTCTATTTCAGCGTATCGTTTAGAAGTTATAAACACCGAAGTTAAAAAAACGCGCTGCCGCTTGTCTGATGGTCGATGCCTTTGACCATCGCACCCTATAAAAAACCATGGGTGCAACATACGGAGACATCCCTTTAAGGGGATGTGTAAGAGCATGACTTTTTCTAAAGAAACTAAACCTGAGTCGAATGACTCAAAGAGCACTGGAACTGAATTCCAGAATTTCGCCTTAGCGGCGCCACTTCTTAAAAACGTTGCTGAACTAGATTTCACCCAAGCTACTGCTGTGCAAGCTCAGGTTATCCCTGCTGCTTTGGCCGGTGGCGACTTATTGGTCAGCAGCCAAACCGGTAGCGGTAAAACCGCAGCCTTTTTATTGCCTTTAATTAATCAACTGATTGAAAGCAACCCAAATAATTCACCAGTACCCGGTCGTGCACAACCTAAAGTATTAGTGCTCTGCCCTACTCGTGAGTTGGCGCAACAGGTTGCCGCCGATGCAGTGAACTTAGTTCGTGGCATGAAAGGCATCCGCATCGCTACTGTCATGGGTGGTATGCCTTACGGCAAACAAATCCAAGCATTAAAAGGTGCATTACTAGTTGTTGCAACCCCAGGTCGTTTACTCGACTTGTGCGATAGCAAAGCAATTCGTTTAGATGATGTTAAGCAGCTCGTGATTGACGAAGCTGATCGCATGCTCGACATGGGATTTGCTGATGATCTAGAAGCGATTGACAAACGTTGTGCTGGTCGCAACCAAACCTTGATGTTCTCTGCAACTTTTGCGCCCAAGATTATGTCTTTAGCAAACGAGTTGACTACAGATGCCAAGCGTATCGAACTTGCTCACGCCGGTGAAAAGCACGCCAACATTGAGCAGAAGTTGCACTGGGCTGACAGCATGTCACACAAGCACAAACTCCTTGAGCATATTTTGGCTGACGCCTCTTTGGATCAAGCGGTTGTCTTTGCAAGCACTCAAGTAGAAAGCGAAAAGATCGCTGATACCTTGCGCGCTAATGGCTACGAAGCTACTGCCCTGCACGGTGCAATGCCTCAAGCTGTGCGGATGCGTCGTCTCGAATCACTTCGTAAAGGTCATACCAGGATTTTGGTAGCAACCGACGTAGCGGCTCGTGGTATTGATGTGCCACGCATTAGTCACGTCATTAACTTTGGTCTGCCAATGAAGCCCGAAGACTATACACACCGCATTGGTCGTACAGGTCGTGCTGGTCGTAATGGCGTTGCAATCACTTTGGTTGAACATCGCGATCGCGCCAAGATTCGTAATATCGAACGCTTTACTCAACAAGATATTGTTGCTTCAGTCATCGCAGGTCTTGAGCCACAAGCCAAGCCTAGCTTTGGTGGTGGCGGTGGCCGCCCTGGTGGTGGTCGCTCTGGCGGCGGCTTTGGCGGTAATCGCTCAGGCGGCAGTGGTCGCTATGGCTCCGGCGCTCGTTCTGAGTCACGCTTTGGTGGCGGTGGCGGCGGTAATACAAGTGGAAGCCGCTCAGGTGACTCCCGTCCAGCTCGCTCAGCGGATTCACGTCCCGCACGTCCGGCCGGCCCACGCTTTGCCAAACCAAAGTCTGGCGGCCAACGTCGTAACTTTAGCGGTAGCTAAATATGACTGACCGCAATCGTCTCCGTTCTGCATGGAATCGAGTCGGTTCCGGTCAAATTCATCGGGCGCCACGAAAGTGGCAACCATGGCTAAGGGACACTGGGTCTCTAACCCAAAAAATTGAGGATGCGATTGGTCAAAAACTGCAAGTTCAGGTTTTGCGTGATTGTCCTCAAACCTTAAATAGCGATGAGAGTCGCTATTTTCATTTCAAGATCAGACGCTGTCGCGTTCGTGAGGTTTTACTCTGCGTGAATAATATTCCTCTCGTCATGGCGCATAGCGTCATCCCTACTTTCAGTGCGAGTGGTAGCAATCATGCAGTATTGCGCTTAGGCACAAAGCCATTAGGTGCAGTGCTCTTTGCGAAAACGCGCATGCACTCGAAAGTAAAGCCTGCTCGCGATATTGCTCTTTTAGATAAAAGCAGTGCTCTATGGAAAAAATGTTCGAAGAGTCATGTTGGCCTGAGCTCACCGTTGTGGGCACGGCGTACCCTTTATCGCTTAAAGGGTCATCCAATTTTGGTGAACGAAATTTTCTTGCCAGCCTTACTAAACTACTCAACTACGAAATCGTGAGCCAAGCCAATACGGCCTTAATTAAGGCTTCATCGCCTGACTCGGTAGTAAACACTTCACCAAAGCCAATAACTTTGGCTGCATCAGCGATATTGTGATGCGGACATAAGGCGCTAGCACTTTGCAAGCCCTGCACCAATTGACCCTTCATCACTTGGCCAAGATAACGTACTGCCTCTGATGAGGTTAACAGCCAAAGAGATTTAGAAACATCCATTTGCTGTATGGCGTGCCATGCGGGATTATGAGTATCCAAGGGCACACGAGTGTATGTAGAGATGGCTTCTACTCTTGCGCCAGACTTTTTGAGGGTCTCTGCCAGCCAATCGCGGCCACCCTCACCCTTAAAAATCACAACCTTCTTGTTGGACCAATCCCACTGCAGCCCTTGCAGTTCTTGCCACAATCCTTCTGAATCCCATTGCTCATTATTTTTCGGCATCAACACAGGGGTCGGATTTGCTTCTGACCCAATGCCATGGTTCCTGAGGGCTAAAGCACTACTTCCACCCATGACGCCAATCGGAATAATCTTCTTAGAAAAGTCTTGCCAGTCCCGCTCAAGCAAGCGCATGACAGATTCAACGGCATTAGGGCTAACAAAGATTGCCAAGTCAACATCTTTTAAGTCACTAGCGATGTGGTCAGCAAGCTGCTCATCATCCTTAGGAACAATCGTTAACAAAGGAAGTGCGACGATTTCTGGCAGACTTCGCTTAGCAATCCCGCTCTTCTCGATAGTTTGGGTGAGCACTTCGATCAACTGGCGAGCTTGACCGCTCGGCCTGGTGATCACAATCGTTTTTGTGCTCATCGCAACTATTAATCAAATTTTATTTTGGGATGTTTGGAATTAAATCAGCAGCGCCCTGAGCGAGTAAATCTTTTGCAACCGCAAGCCCCAAAGCTTCGGCATCTTCCACTGACTGAACCGATGCATTGCCATTGGCCAAACAAATTGCTTTGCCATCGGTGCTGGCGACAAAAGACCGAATTTGCATTTGGTTCTGATCCCATACGGCATGCGCTGCCAAGGGTACTTCACAAGAACCGCCTAACTGACGCGAGACCATGCGTTCTGCTGAGACAGCATATAGGGTTGGCAGGTCATTGAGTGGCGACAACCATTGCTTGATATTAGGATGACTACTTAGCGTCTCAATTCCTAAAGCACCTTGCCCAGCGGCTGGTGTGTAGGGATCGTACGGAAGACAAGCACGAATACGATTTTCTAGACCTAAGCGCTTTAATCCTGCTGCAGCCAAAATAATGGCTTGATACTCGCCACGATCCAACTTACTCATACGCGTATCTAAGTTGCCACGTAAAGGTTGAATTTCTAAATCAGGAAATTTAGCGCGGAGTACGGATTCGCGACGTAAACTCGAGGTGCCTACAACAGCACCTTTTGGAAGATCTTCCAGGCTTGCATAATCATTCGATACGAAGGCATCACGGGCATCTTCTCTAGCCATCACACAAGATAGATCGAATCCCTCAGGCATCACCATCGGTACATCTTTGAGGGAATGTACCGCTAAATCTGCTCTTCCATCTTCGAGGGCAGTTTCTAATTCTTTGACGAAAAGGCCCTTGCCACCCACTTTAGAGAGGGCTCGATCCAAAATTTGGTCTCCCCGAGTGGTCATCCCCAGAATCTGCACGTTGCAGCCTGGATAGAGCTTTTTGAGGCAATCTCGCACGTGTTCGGCTTGCCACATAGCCAGACGACTTTCACGGGAGGCGATAACTAGACGCTTTGGGGCTTCCAGAGCGCTTAAAGGGGATGCAGAATTTAAGTTTTGGGACATAACATTTAAAATAATTAAAGACCTACACCAATATACTGTGTTTATGAGCTCATCCAAAAATTCCCTAGCCAACAAAGCCCAAGCTTGGTCGGCACGTTTTGCTGAACCAGTTGACGAACTTGTTCAACGTTATACAGCCTCTATTGGCTTTGATCAACGCTTTGCGATGGTCGATATCGCAGGTTCCTTGGCTCACGCCCAAATGCTAGCGGCCCAAAAGATCATCAGCGCCCAGGATTTAGCTGACATTCAAAAAGGGATGGCTCAGATTAAAAGCGAGATTGAGGCCGGTGAATTTCACTGGCAATTGGCGCTAGAAGATGTCCACCTCAATATTGAAGCCCGCCTAACGGAGCTTGTCGGTGATGCAGGTAAGCGCCTGCATACCGGTCGCTCGCGGAACGATCAAGTTGCTACTGATTTGCGCTTATGGTTGCGTGGCAGTGTAGATGAGATTGCCGCCACTTTAAAAACCTTGCGTACCGCCCTATTGGATCTTGCAGAAAAGCATGCTGGCACCATCATGCCGGGTCATACTCATCTTCAAGTAGCCCAGCCCATTACCTTTGGTCATCACTTGATGGCCTATTACGAAATGTTTAGTCGTGATTCAAGTCGCCTGGCAGATTTACGCGCTCGCTTTAACCGCTTACCTCTCGGTGCCGCTGCATTAGCTGGCACCACCTATCCGATTGATCGTGAGCGGGTGGCCAAGACTCTTGGCTTTGACGGCATCTGCAATAACTCTTTAGATGCAGTATCAGATCGTGACTTTGCGATTGAGTTCTGTGCTTTTGCATCTATTTTAATGATGCATGTTTCTCGCCTATCAGAAGAGCTTGTACTTTGGCTGAGCCTACGCTTTGGCTTTATCGATTTACCAGATCGCTTCTGCACAGGGAGCTCAATCATGCCGCAAAAGAAAAACCCTGATGTTCCAGAATTAGCACGGGGTAAAACGGGTCGCGTCTATGGTGACTTGATTTCTTTATTGACGCTAATGAAGAGTCAGCCTTTGGCATATAACAAAGACAATCAGGAAGATAAAGAGCCTTTATTTGATGCAGTTGACACTGTGCAAGATACCTTACGCATCTTTGCTGATATGGTTCCCCATATTGAAGTCAAGGCTGATGTGATGAAAGCTGCTGCTGAAGAAGGGTTTGCAACCGCCACCGACTTAGCAGACCACTTGGTGAAGAAAGGTTTAGCATTCCGCGACGCCCATGAAGCTGTCGCGCACGCCGTGAAGGCTTGCGTTGGCAGAAACTGCATGCTGACTGATCTGAGCTTGTCTGAACTGCGCTTTGCTTGTGGCTTAGATAATCGCCCAGAGCTCATTGGCGATGATGTCTTTGCATTGCTCACTGTTGATGGCTCTGTGCAATCTCGTCAGCATGCTGGTGGTACAGCACCCATACAAGTACTCGCTGCCATTAAGCGAGGTCGTGCAGATCTCTAGATCACATGGGGTTTTGGTCCAAACTCTCTTCGGGTATTGATCACGTTAATCAATTGCTAGGCAAGGCCGCTAGCATCATGATTCTATTATCTTGTGTAGTCTCCGCGGCAAACGCATTACTCCGCTATGGTCTTGATATCAGCAATAACTGGCCACTCGAATTACAGTGGTACTTGTTTGCTGCTGCAGTCATGTTGGGTACTTCATACACCCTGAAGCGTAATGAGCATGTCCGGGTTGATCTGATTTACTCCCAACTCTCAGATCGGGGTCGACTCTGGGTAGACCTTTTTGGTTTGACGTTTTTTTTAATGCCTGCCTGCATGTTATTTACTTGGCTCTCGTGGACCACCCTCTTTTATCCATCCTGGTTAGTGATGGAACATTCGATGAACTCCGGTGGTCTTGCGCGTTACCCCATTAAATTGATTGTGCCCTTTGGTTTTTTTATGTTGAGCCTGCAAGGCTTATCTGAAATGATCCAACGCATCGGTGCACTCAGGGGGAAGATGATCTTGTCAGTTGAAGATCTCCATTACGACAAGCCCATGCAATGATCTCCCTAGAATGGATGCCTCCCTTGATGTTTGGTGGTCTAGTCATCTTTATGTTGATTGGCTTTCCGGTGGCATTCTCATTAATGGCGGCTGGTTTATTCTTCTCTCTCATCGCCATGAGCGAAGGCTTTTTTGGTATGGCTTTTTTACAAGCTATTCCTCAGCGTATCTTCGGCAGTGTTCTAGCCAATGATCTTCTTCTAGCAATCCCCTTCTTTACCTTTATGGGTGCGATCCTTGAACGCTGTGGCCTCGCCGAAGAAATGCTGGACTCGATGGGGCAGCTCTTTGGCAGAGTACGTGGAGGCCTAGGATATTCCGTGATCATTGTCGGCTTTATTTTGGGAGCAATTACAGGCACTGTAGCGGCTCAGGTGATCGCTATGGCGATGATCTCTTTGCCGGTAATGATGCGTTACGGATACAACATGCGCTACGCTACGGGTGTTTTAGCGGCTTCTGGAACGATTACCCAACTTGTTCCCCCGTCGCTAGTTCTGATTGTTTTAGCCGATCAACTCAAAACCCAAAGCGGTAGTGCAGATGTGGGCAGTATGTATCTAGGTGCATGGGGGCCTTCGCTTTTACAAATTGCCTTATTTGCTCTTTACACTTTTTTCTTGGCACGCATTCGTCCAGGTGATTTGCCACCCGCCCCTGAGGGTGAGTTGACGCTTAAGGGCTGGTCTCTCTGGAAAAAATGCCTCTTGGGCATCATTCCCTCTGCAGTACTCATCTTCTTAGTGCTTGGCACCATCATGACTGGGATTGCTACTCCTACAGAATCAGGCGCCATGGGTGCGATGGGTGCATTGTTACTAGCCTGGATACGACGTGCAAATATTCCCAATCTCAAAGGGCTCATTCAAGAGGCCTATCAAAACACCATGCGGATTACAGCGATGGTGGTCTTCATTTTGATTGGCTCGACTTGTTTCTCAGTAGTCTTTCAAGGGGTCGATGGGGGTCGCTGGGTTGAAGAGCTTTTTTCAAGTCTGCCCGGTGGCTGGATTGGCTTTCTGATCGTTGTGAACCTTTTTGTATTTTTCTTAGCGTTCTTCCTAGACTTCTTCGAAATCGCCTTTATTGTGGTGCCCTTGCTTGCCCCGGTAGCAGTCAAGTTACTCTCACCCGTATTGCTCGACTCAATGAATGGTAATCCACAGGCCGCAGCAAGTGCAGCTCTAGTTTGGTTTGGTGTGATGCTCTGCGTCAATATGCAAACTTCTTTTATGCACCCTCCTTTTGGCTTTGCGCTCTTCTATCTCAGAGGTGTAGCACCAAAAGAGGTGAAAAGTAGTGATATTTATTGGGGTGCATTGCCATGGGTGGGACTGCAACTCATGATGGTTGTCGTAGTGATGGCTTTTCCAGCGCTAGTCACTACTCTCTTGGATAAACCTGCCGCAATTGTGCAAAGTCAGGATTTCAATTTCACTGGCGAAGAAAATAAATCAGATAACTCGACGAGCAAAGTCGATGAAGATGCGCCAGTAAGCTTCCAGCTAGATAAGTCAGTTAAATAAGAAGACCTCCCAGAAGCAGGGCATGGCCCTTATCCTGAAGCAGACTTAAAGCGTGATATCTCGCTCTTGCCTGACGCAATCCACGTAGTATTCACTACGTCCATCTAGATCAGCTTTTACTAAGCCGTGGATATCAGTTTCAAAGCCTGGGAACTTTTCATTAAAGTCACGCGCAAAGTAGAGATAGTCCACGATTCGTTTGTTAAAGCGCTCACCTGGAATCAAGAGGGGAATGCCTGGCGGATATGGAGTAACTAACATCGCTGTGACACGACCATCTAATTTATCCAGCGGTACACGATCCACTTCTTTATGCGCCATCTTGGCCCAAGCTTCTGAAGGCATCATCGCTGGCTCCATATCAGAGGTATACATCTCTGTCGTCATGCGCGCTACATTGCGACTCTTATAGAACTCATGAATCTGTTGGCAGATATCTTTTAGACCAACGCGCTCATAGCGTGGGTGTTTTGCTACAAACTCAGGCAAGACTTTCCAGAGAGGTGCATTTTTATCAAAGTGATCTTTGAACTGCTGCAATTCAGTTACAAGCGTATTCCAACGCCCTTTAGTGATACCGATGGTAAACATAATGAAGAAGGAGTAAAGACCACACTTCTCTACGATCACACCATGCTCTGCAAGATATTTAGTCACGATGCTCGCTGGAATGCCCATAGAACCAAAGTTACCTTCGATATCTAAGCCAGGGGTCACAACTGTTGCCTTAATGGGATCAAGCATATTGAAGCCTTTGGCGAGTTT
Source organism: Polynucleobacter sp. es-GGE-1 (assembly GCF_018882005.1). Taxonomy (NCBI): domain Bacteria; kingdom Pseudomonadati; phylum Pseudomonadota; class Betaproteobacteria; order Burkholderiales; family Burkholderiaceae; genus Polynucleobacter; species Polynucleobacter sp. es-GGE-1. The sequence goes on along the minus strand of NZ_JACVPE010000003.1, from coordinate 58,829 downwards.
GCCAAAGTCATGCCAGCTTGCATTGGGCTCCAATACCCAGTCAGAGCGCTCGCCAATACCCTCTTCCGCTAAATGATCTGGGCCCCAAACCTTAAACCACCAATCAGCGCCAAATTTATCATCCACCTCACGCATCGCGCGACGGAAGTCCATGGCTTCTGCAATCGATTCCTCAACCAAGGTAGTGCCACCTGGAGATTCCATCATGGCAGCAGATACGTCACAAGACGCGATGATCGCGTACTGTGGACTAGTGGAGGTGTGCATCAAGTAGGCTTCGTTGAAGCAATCACGGTCTAACTTCGTATCTTCTGCATCTTGGACCAAGACTTGCGAGGCCTGTGAGAGACCAGCCAATAACTTATGGGTTGATTGGGTGGCAAACATCAAACTCTTCTTGGTGCGCTTTCGATCAGAGCCAATCGCATGCATATCCTTATAAAAGGGATGGAAGGCAGCATGCGGCAACCAAGCTTCATCAAAGTGCAGTGAATCGACTTTACCGTCAAGCATCTCTTTGATCATCTCGACGTTATAGACAATGCCATCATAGGTACTCTGAGTAAGCGTCATCACACGAGGGACAACATTCTTATTCTTAATGAATGGATTGGCATCAATTTTTTTCTTGATATTGGTCCACTCAAATTCTTCTTTTGGAATCGGTCCAATAATGCCTAAATGATTGCGCGTTGGCATTAAGAAAATTGGGATTGCACCCATCATCGTGATGGAGTGAATCACAGACTTATGGCAGTTACGGTCTACTAAGACGACATCGCCAGGAGCTACTGTCGAATGCCAAACAATCTTGTTAGATGTGGAGGTGCCATTAGTGACAAAGAACAAATGGTCAGCATTGAAAATGCGGGCTGCATTGCGCTCACTCTGCAAGACTGGTCCGGTATGGTCTAAGAGCTGACCTAATTCTTCTACGGCATTGCAAACGTCAGCACGCAGCATGTTCTCACCAAAGAATTGATGAAACATCCGGCCTACTGGGCTCTTAAGGAAAGCTACGCCACCTGAGTGCCCTGGGCAATGCCAGGAGTAAGAGCCTTCTGAAGCGTAGTTCGTGAGCGCGCGGAAGAAAGGGGGCGCTAAAGAATCAAGATAAACCTTAGCTTCACGAATAATGTGACGCGCCACGAATTCTGGGGTGTCTTCATTCATATGAATGAAACCATGAAGCTCACGCAGAATATCGTTGGGCATATGGCGTGAGGTACGAGTCTCGCCATATAAGAAGATCGGAATATCTTCGTTACGTTTACGGACCTCAGTAATAAATGCGCGGAGATTATTGAGCGCTGGAAGATCATGGTCTTCAGAATCAGAAACAAACTCTTCATCATCGATCGAGACGATAAATGAAGAAGCGCGGGAGGCTTGCTGAGCAAATGAAGTCAGGTCACCATAGCTGGTTAAGCCAATAACCTCCATGCCTTCGCTTTCGATTGCCTCAGCAAGATCGCGAATACCAGAACCCGAAATATTTTCGGAACGGAAATCTTCATCAATAATGATGATTGGGAAACGAAATTTCATAAAAACTCTCCTGCTGTTTTGTCCGATGTATTCGGAACCCACTTCTCAAAATTAGAAAGGTCAATGATCCGACTGCCATCTGACGAAACCGTGACTATATCGACAAATGTCGCATTTTGCTGCACATCTCTAGGTAAGTAAACATGGCGGGCATAAACCTGGTTAGCCAGGCTCTCGTGATAGCCCGTAAAGGTAATTAGCAAATGCCAATGGCCATTCAGGGCATGGTTGCCTAAATACTCATTCAAGGGGCTAGTCTCGTCTACGCTATGCATTGTAGTCCACGTCAAAGAAAAGACGGGACTCTCGGAGCGATGCAGGGGTAACTCCACTGAACGGCGATAGCGCTCACCCTCAGAAGTCATACTCTCCGCAATTAACCAGAGTCGCAACTGGGCTTCAACGATATGCGAGCTACGATCATTAGCCACCCGAAACTTCAACGTCTTAACACCGTCGTGATTACCAACCACCGCCACCTTAGTAAAACGCACGCCTGCAGTTGGTCTGGTAAAGCGTGCAAAGGCTAAACCGGTAGTTAGGGCTGAATAAACAATGCCAAAGAATGCTTCAAAAGTCACAATCGAGTTAGGCCAGTGACCTACCGGCGTCATTTGACCGTAACCAATAGTTGCCATGGTTTGTACGCTGAAGTAAAAAACATCAATCAGAGAATCTGGCTTGGTGTTTGTAATAGCGCCAGGGCCACAGGCCAGGTAAGCTACAGCAAATAGAAAATTTGTGCCCAAGTACACACAAATAACCAAAAGCAAAAACTTAGTCCAACTCGTTCCCAATAACCAATGATAGAAATTGTTTTCTGGGCGTGCTACTGCTGAGCGTGTCAGGGTAGCGCGGTACTCATCAAGATTAATTCGTGCGGGACGGCGACTCAATTGAAATTTACGCACTACCGAAAATGGCTTAGGTCTTAGGCAGGGTCACGCCCCGCTGACCTTGATACTTACCACCGCGATCTTTATAAGATGTGCCACACACTTCATCACTCTCAAAGAAGAGCACTTGTGCACAACCTTCGCCTGCATAAATTTTGGCAGGTAATGGTGTGGTATTTGAAAACTCTAAAGTGACATAACCTTCCCACTCAGGTTCAAATGGCGTGACGTTCACGATGATGCCGCAACGTGCATAGGTGCTCTTACCTACGCAAACTGTTAAGACGCTACGCGGGATCTTGAAGTATTCCACCGTTCTTGCCAAGGCAAATGAATTGGGAGGAATGATGCAAACCTCGCCCTTAAAATCTACGAACGATTGCTCATCAAAATTTTTGGGATCAACAATCGTGCTGTTGATGTTAGTAAAGATCTTAAATTCGTCTGCGCAACGAATGTCATAGCCATAACTTGATGTGCCATAACTAACGATTTTGTTGCCTGCAGCGTCTTGGCGGATCTGCCCAGGTTCAAATGGGCTGATCATACCTTGCTCGCCCATACGGCGGATCCAGTGGTCAGATTTAATAGTCATGGGCGAATTGTAAAACCTTCACCTCACCCGCCCAGAAATTTATTGGGGTTTTGGGGTAAAAACCACCCGCTCTGGGGCGTTGTAGATCTCGAAGTGTTTACCGGAACAGCGGGATAGGATGGTCAGATTGGTTTTGCGGGCCAGCTCTAAGCCCATGAGGGTGACCCCCGACCTTGTGAGCAAGAAAGGAACGCCCATTTGAGCGCCTTTAATCACCATTTCTGAGGTGAGGCGTCCCGTTGTAAAGAAGATCAAATCTTTGCCAGGCTTATTTGCCAACCACATCAAGCCAGAAATGGAGTCGACCGCGTTGTGACGACCAACATCCTCAATAAAGTGGAGGAGTTTGACCCCTCCATCTTTCGCCCTCTCAAACACGGCACAGGCGTGGACTGAGCCTGATTTTTTATAGATGGAATCATGTACTCGGATGTGATCCACCAATGCAACAATTGCCTCTTGGGACAAGTTGGGTCCATCGGGCAAGCGAATCTCTGACATCTCCTCCATAAGACCGCCAAACATAGTGCCCTGGCCACAACCCGTGGTCACTACGCGCTTGCTGGTGAGAGCATCAATATCCACCGTGCTTCGGCGTGTCTTGACTGCGGCAGAGTCTGTCTCCCAATCAACTTGGATGCTTTCGATGTCATCAGGTGACTCCACTAGGCGCTGGTTTCTTAGATAACCCAAAACTAGAGCCTCAGGGGCGCTACCCAAGGTCATCAAGGTGACCACCTCGCGTTTGTCTAAGTAGATAGTCAGTGGGCGCTCCCCAGGGATATGAGCAAGCTTAGCCCGCCCCGCCTCATCCATGATCTCTACCTCGTGCACCAAAGGCACGGAGGCATTAGACATCTGAATGTTCGGTTTTGCTGCTACTACTGACATTGGGCGCCTTCTAAATAGGGTACAAAAGTATTTTATCGAGACTAATCGGGGTTTTACTTTAACCGCAGACTAAAATTACTGCTCAAGCCCGCATAATTGCGGATTGAGCCCTAAATTAACCTTGTTACTTCTTATTTAAGACCGCTTTACATGAGCAGCCCCCAGCGTCGCATTCTTGTCACTTCCGCCTTACCGTATGCCAATGGTCAGATCCATATCGGCCATTTGGTGGAATATATACAGACTGATATCTGGGTTCGCTTTCAACGGATGCGTGGTCACGAGGTTCATTACGTAGGGGCCGATGATACTCACGGCACCCCGATCATGTTGCGCGCTGAAAAAGAAGGTATCACGCCAAAAGAACTCATCGCCAATGTTTGGAAAGAACATAAACGTGATTTCGATGACTTTTTAATTTCATTCGACAACTACTACACCACTGATAGCCCTGAGAATGAAAAGTTAGCGCAAAGCATTTATCTCAAGTTACGCGATGCAGGCTTCATTGAAAAGCGCGCCATTGAGCAAGCTTACGATCCTGTGAAAGAGATGTTTTTACCAGATCGCTTTATTAAAGGTGAGTGCCCCAAGTGCGGCGCCAAAGATCAGTATGGTGACAACTGTGAAAAATGTGGTGCCACCTATTCACCAACGGATTTAAAAAATCCGTTCTCAGTAGTGAGTGGTGCAACCCCAATCAAAAAGATTTCCGATCACTACTTCTTTAAGTTGTCTGATCCACGTTGCGAAGCATTCTTACGCGAGTGGACCCAAGTTAAAACCCCACTCCAAACTGAAGCTCGCAACAAGATGAAGGAATGGGTGGGTGAGCCTGGAGATAGCAAGTTGGGTGACTGGGATATCTCCAGAGACGCCCCGTATTTCGGCTTTGAAATCCCTGATGCGCCTGGCAAATACTTCTATGTCTGGTTGGATGCCCCCATTGGCTACTACGCCAGCTTCCTCAATTACTGCCAAGCTAAAGGCCTCAATTTTGATGAATGGGTGAAGCCAGACACAACGACAGAGCAATACCATTTCATCGGCAAAGATATTCTGTATTTCCACACTTTATTTTGGCCAGCTACTTTGCAATTTGCAGGCTATCGCACACCAACCAATGTATTTGCTCACGGCTTCTTAACCGTTGATGGCGAGAAGATGAGTAAGTCACGCGGCACATTGATTTCTGCAAGCAGCGTGATCGAGTGTGGCTTCAATCCTGAGTGGTTCCGCTATTACTTTGCTACTAAATTAAATGACAGCATGGAAGATTTGGATTTAAATCTTCAAGATTTCGTTGCACGTGTGAACAGTGATTTGTTAGGAAAATACATCAATATTGCAAGTCGCAGTGCCGGCTTCTTAGTAAAACGATTTGGCGGCATCGTTTCTGATGAAGCCATGAGCAACCCATTACTGAAAGAAATTGCTGCGGCCAGTGAAAAAATTGCTGCGCTTTATGAAGTACGCGAATATGCAAAAGCCTTACGCACAATCATGGAGCTCGCTGATAAGGTCAACGGTTTCGTGGATGAAAATAAACCATGGGAAATCGCTAAAGCTCCAGAGCGTGAAGCAGATTTACAGCGTGTTTGTAGCGTGACCCTGGAAGCCTTCCGCATGCTGAGTCTTTATCTCAAACCTGTCATTCCCCAGGTAGCAATTGGAGTAGAAGAATTTCTCTCTCTAGCTCCGCAATCCTGGAGCGATATCAATACCCCGCTTTCCAGCAAGAACCCAATCAAGACCTATAAGCACCTCATGACTCGAGTTGAAGCCCCTCAAATTGAGGCTTTGCTGGCAGCAAACTTGTAAAACGGGGGCTAAAAAGCACCTATAATGGTGGTCGAAGTCCCCAGATAACTTTTGGAATTAAATGCCACAAGTTATTGAATTTATTGAGTATTTTAGGAAATACGATGGCAAGATATCAATCTGAATTCACCCAGTTCTTAAGTGAACTCAAAACTGAGAAACCACACCTCGAGGCAGATCAGCAAGCTGGACGCGCCCTCTTGTGGGACAAAGAGCCACTTTCCGTTGAAGATCAGCGTCGCGCTAAAGCCGCCAAATTAAAACAACGCGCCTACGTTTACTCGAATGACTAATGCAGGCAATGAGCCAAGTGCTCAGCCAATAACCGATTTACTAGATAGCACTCCATCAGTAACCGATGGGATGTCAGAAGCATTCGCCAAGCTTTATGGCGAGCCTCTGTTTAAGCTCCCTACTGATCTTTATATTCCGCCAGATGCACTTGAAGTATTTCTAGAGGCATTTGAAGGGCCGCTCGACCTTTTGCTGTATTTAATTCGTAAACAGAACTTCAACGTTCTCGATATTCCGATGGCGCAGGTTACTCAACAGTACCTGAGTTATATAGACCAAATTCGTCACCATAATCTTGAACTTGCTGCTGAGTATTTGTTAATGGCGGCAATGTTGATTGAAATTAAATCCCGCATGCTGCTGCCAATGAAGAAAGCAGATAGCGAAGAAGAGGTAGATGATCCCCGCGCAGAACTAGTACGCCGCCTCTTAGAATACGAGCGCATGAAACTGGCTGCGCAAGAGCTTGATCAGATTCCCCAGCAAGGTCGTGACTTCCAAGTAGCCCATGGCTTTGTTGACACTACTGTTGCCATCACATGGCCAGAAGTGAATTTAGAAGATTTACAAATGGCTTGGCGTGATGTTCTACACCGCGCAAAACTTAATCAGCATCACACGATTACTCGTGAAGAACTCTCTGTTCGTGACTTCATGACTCGCATTTTACGTCGCTTACAAAATACGAAATTTGTTGAGTTTGGTGAATTATTTGAAGACGCTATCAAATCTGGCAATGGCATTCCAATAGTGATTGTGAACTTTATTGCCATGCTGGAACTCTCTCGTGAAGCCTTAATTGAAATTACCCAAGCTGAGCCATACGCGCCAATCTATGTGCGCCTCGCCTATACGCCTGTTGCATGAAAATTATTAGTGACATTCAAGAGCTGCGCGATCACCTGCGCGGACAAAATCGTGCTTCTTTCGTACCAACCATGGGTAACCTGCATGAAGGCCACCTCTCGCTTATGCGCTTAGCTAGGCAACATGGGGATCCAGTAGTTGCCAGTATCTTTGTAAATCGCTTGCAGTTTGGGCCGAATGAGGATTTCGATAGCTATCCACGCACGATGCAAGCGGATATCGAAAAGCTTGAAAAAGAAGGTGTGTACATCCTATTTGCACCGACTGAGCGTGACCTCTACCCGCAACCCCAAGAGTACCGTGTTGATCCACCTCAACAACTCGGCGACATCCTCGAAGGTGAGTTCCGTCCTGGATTTTTTAAGGGTGTTTGTACGGTCGTACTCAAACTCTTTTCCTGTGTGCAACCTAAAGTAGCTGTGTTTGGGAAAAAAGATTATCAGCAGCTGATGATTATTCGGCAAATGGCGAAGCAATTTGCTTTACCAGTTGAAATTGTCGCAGGGGAGACTATTCGTGCTGATGATGGTCTTGCTCTCTCCTCTCGTAATAGCTTCCTCTCCAAAGAAGAACGTGCAGAAGCGCCTGAATTACAAAGAGTACTCAAAGAAGTTCGCGAGCAAGTACTTCAATTGAAAGAACAGAACACCCATTCACTCTCTGAGATTGAAAAGAAAGCTGTTGCCACTCTTACGGGGCGAGGCTGGAAACCAGATTACATCGCCATCCGCCAACAAAGTGATTTAGCACCCGCATCCAATGAAAGTTTGCAAGCTGGTGAGCCACTCGTGATTCTTACGGCTGCTAAGCTTGGTAAAACCCGCTTGATTGATAATCTAGAGGTTTAGCCATAAGGCTTGTGTCATCATCAAAATATGCCAAGCAAAATCTACGAATCATTTCTTAAAAAAAATCCAAGTCTACAGGCACGTCATGACTTAGGCAGGTCGATTCGCAAACAAGTCAGCCGATCTGCAATCGGGCACTTTCATGTAGAAAGTAAACGTCAATCCCCAATTGATATATTGCTTGCACAAGCTGAAACCCGAATTCCAGAGTACATTCCAATTCGCCATGCGCGTATGGCAGTCGATCCATTCGCCTTCTTTAGGGGTGGTGCCGCTATTATGGCCAAGGATTTATCCAGCTTGCCAAGCCCTCCGATCACCGTTCAATTATGTGGTGATATGCATGTAAGTAACTTTGGCTTCTTTTCCACTACCGAACATCAGCTAGTTTTTGGAATCAATGATTTTGATGAAACGCTACCTGGAAATTTTGACTGGGACTTAAAACGCCTTACAGCAAGCGCATTGATTGCCTCCCAACTATTAGGCCAAGATCAAGCTTACGGAGAAATGATTGTTAGAAATATTTCTTCGACCTATCGAAACTACCTTCATCGATATGCGGCTATTCCATATGTAGATCTAAAGCGTAGTTATATCGACGATAAAGTCTTAGTGCTGACTGCTGCCAGAAATGCGAGAACAGCTAGCCAAAAATACTTGCATAGATTACTTGATAGGGCGCGAACAAATACGAATCACTATATTACAGAAAAGTTTATAGAGGAAACGCCAAAGGGGCCCCGCTTTATTGAACGTCTACCGCTAATAGTACATGCCGAGATCTCTGCATTTGGGGGTGGACCGGTTATAGACCTACTTGACCAAGCATTGCAAACCTACACAATATCTTTATTGTCAGATCGTCGCCATTTATTAAATCGCTATAAATTAATTGATTGGGTGCGAAAAGTAGTCGGGGTTGGTAGCGTGGGCACTTCATGTTGGGCCCTATACCTCCAGGGTCTGGATATACACGACCCATTATTTCTACAATTTAAGCAAGCTCAAAAATCTGTTCTATCTCCCTTCTTTCCAAATGAGCAGTTTAGTACCGAGGGTGAACGAGTGGTTTATGGACAATGCCTTATTCAAGGCGCCCCAGATCTATTTCTTGGCTTTGGAAAAACCGTTGAGGTAGATTTTTATATCCGTCAGTTACGCGATATGAAGGGTGGCATTTCTATAGGCGGTGATGGCATTAACACTAAAGTATTTCCTGATTTTGCAAAACTTTTTGGATGGGCTTTGGCAAACGCACATGCCAGATCAGGCGATCCTGCGGTTCTTGCAGGCTATTACGGTAGATCTGAAGCGCTAGATGATGCTCTTGTGAAATTTTCTATTTCGTATAGCAAGCAAAATGAAGCAGACTACGATACTTTTTTAAAAGCAATTAAATCAGGCAAAATTAGCTGCGCTCAAGAGTAGCAGTCTTACAGCGTAAAGAACTGCCCTAATTGTAGATTTAACTCTTTAGCCAACTCGGCACCAGTGACTTTCCCTGCCGCACCCTTAGCTTTGAGCACTTCAATTTGTCCGCCATGACAGGCGACGAAGAAAGAATCTAAAGTGATTTGCGTTACTTCGCCAGGTTTTCCTTTGACGGCACTAAAAGTAGCTGCGACATGCTTATGGCAATCGTAGAGCTGTACCTTTTGCTCACCAAACTCAGTCCATGCGCCAGGGGCTGGATTGCATGCCCGAATCAAGTTATAGATTTGACTAATATGTGTCGCCCAATGAATTTGGGCAGCATTGGCATCAAACCAACCTTCATAGTTAGCCCGCGATTCATCTTGGACTAACTCTTGATGTTTGCCTGCAACTACCAAATCAGCCGTCTCTAGCAATGCCTTCACACCAATCGGGAAAAGATGGTCAAAGTAGATCTTACCTAATGTGTCATCAGGACCAATAGGTACCTCTTTTTGCAGAATGACTTCACCTTCATCTAAACCATCGGATGGACGGAAAATGGTTAGACCAGTTTTTTCTTCGCCCAAAGCAATTGCCCAGTTAATAGCGCTTGGTCCACGATATTTTGGTAGAAGTGAGGGGTGGTATTGAATCGTACCGTGCTTCGGAATCTTGCAAAGTTCTTGCGGCACAAACTGTAATACATAAGCCATGACACAGATATCAGCTTGACTATCAATCATGGCTTGAGCAGCCTCGGGACCTTTGAGAGAGGCGAATTGCAAGGGGCTCAAACCTCTTGCTAAGGCAGCCTCTTTAAGTACCTCTGGTTTAGTTGACTTGGGATTGTCGGGCGGACAAAAAACGGCAACGACCTCATCGCCACGATCCAAAAAAGCCTCTAAGGCAGCTTTACCAAAATCGGCACTCCCAATTAACGCAACCCGCATCTTAGATCACCTTATCGTGGCGTAATGAAATTAATTCATCAGTGGAATAACCTAATTCACTCAGAATCTCATCGGTATGCTCGCCCAATAAAGGTGAACGTGTAACTTCAGTTGGACTGTCCGACATCTTGATTGGGTTACCAACCGTGAGGTATTTGCCACGAATAGGATGATCAACTTCAACCACAGTACCAGTAGCACGTAGTGCAGGCTCTTCAGCGATTTCTTTCATGGACAAGATTGGACCGCATGGGATGTCGTATTGATTCAATACATCCATGACTTCAAATTTGGTCATAGTCATGGTCCACTTTTCAATCTCACCAAAGATCTCCATCAAATGGGGCAAGCGTGCCATTGGCGAAGCAAATCTCACATCGGTAATCCAATCTTCGCGACCAATGACTTTACAGACCGCCTCCCAAACTGGGGCTTGCACTATAACGTACATGTAAGCATTGGGATCAGTTTCCCAACCTTTACATTTCACAATCCAGCCTGGCTGACCACCACCGGAGGCATTACCAGCGCGAGGTACAGCATCGCCAAACTCGCCGTTCGGGAATTGCGGATACTCTTGCATCAAGCCCACTCGCTCGAGGCGCTGTTGATCACGCAACTTCACGCGGCACAGATTCAACACTGCATCTTGCATCGCTGCTAATACTTTTTGACCACGGCCAGAGTGAGTGCGCTGATAAAGGGCAGTCACAATACCTAAAGCTAAATGCAAACCCGTTCCGCTGTCACCAATTTGTGCGCCAGTCACCATAGGAGGGCCATCATCAAAACCGGTTGTCGATGCAGAACCGCCAGCACATTGCGCCACGTTCTCATAGACCTTGCAATCTTCATATGGACCAGAGCCAAAGCCTTTTACAGAAGCCATGATCATCATTGGATTGAGCTCCTGAATACGCTCCCAAGAAAAGCCCATGCGGTCGAGTGCACCTGGGGCAAAGTTCTCAACTAATACGTCACACTCTTTAATGAGGCGTTCAAGAATTTCTTTGCCCTTTTGGGTTTTTGTATTGACAGTGATCGAACGCTTATTGTGGTTGAGCATTGTGAAATACAAGCTATCCGCATCTGGAATATCACGTAGCTGACCGCGAGTAGCATCCCCTTCGCCTGATTTTTCTACCTTGATTACATCTGCACCAAACCAAGCCAGCAGCTGAGTGCAAGTTGGGCCCGATTGAACGTGCGTAAAGTCGAGGATTTTGACCCCTTCTAGTGCTTTTGCCATGATTTAAGTCCTAATAAGAATGAAAATTTTGAATTGACTCAATTTTACCAGCGAGAAATCAGGATGAATAATAGATGCCTAATTTTTAAGCAAATAGCACGACCAAGCCTTTATTAGGGGCATATGGAGCCATCGCAGTGGGTTTTCAAGCTCAAAAGGCGCTTTAACAGATCCTGCCTAGGGAATAAAAAAGGCGCTCACGAGGAGCGCCTTCAAATGAACAGCAATTGTGATTGTTATTAAACCGCTTTAGCTGCGTGCAACTTAGCGATGTCATCCGTACTGTAACCAAGGTCAGATAACACTTCATCAGTGTGCTCACCCAACACAGGAGATGGCTTCACTTCAATTTCCAAATCAGAGAACTTGATTGGGCTGCCGATAGTCAAATATTTACCACGTACTTTGTGGTCAACTTCAACGATCGAACCGCTCTTACGCAAGTCTGGTGATGCAGCCAATTCTTTCATGGAAAGCACTGGAGCACATGGAATATCGAACTTGCGGAGGATATCCACAGCTTCGTACTTAGTCTTGTCTTTGAGCCAATCTTCAATGGTTGCAAAGATATCAAAAATCTTGTCTTGACGAGCTTCGGCAGTCATGTATGCAGGATCAGTTGCCCACTCTGGTTTGCCCAAAGCTTTAGTAATTGGCTCCCAAGCATGACCTTGAATGGTGAAGTAGATGTATGCGTTTGGATCAGTCTCCCAGCCCTTACACTTCAACACCCAACCTGGCTGACCGCCACCACCAGCGTTACCGCCACGTGGCACTACGTCAGTGAATGAGCCGTGTGGGTACTGTGGATACTCTTCCAAGTAACCCACTTTGTCTAAACGCTGTTGATCGCGCAACTTCACGCGGCATAAGTTCAATACAGCGTCTTGCATTGAGCAAGAAACTTTTTGACCACGGCCTGTTTTTTCACGTTGCATCAAAGCAGTCAAAATACCAATTGCCAAGTGCATACCAGTATTAGAGTCACCTAATGCTGCTGCAGAAACTGTAGGAGGACCATCCCAGAAACCAGTAGTAGAAGCAGCGCCACCAGCACACTGAGCAACGTTCTCATACACTTTTAAGTCTTCGTATGAATGGCCATCGCTAAAGCCTTTTACAGAAGCCATGATCATCTTTGGGTTCAATTCTTGAATACGCTTCCAAGAAAAGCCCATACGATCCAAAGCACCGGGGCCGAAGTTCTCAACCATCACATCAGAAGTCTTGATCATTTTTTCTAACACTTCTTTACCCTCTTGGGTCTTCGTGTCGAGCGTCAAAGAACGCTTGTTACCGTTGAGCATCGTGAAGTACAAAGCATCTGCACCTGGAATGTCACGTAATTGGCTACGCGTTACGTCACCAGAGCCTGGACGCTCTACTTTGATAACGTCTGCACCATACCAAGCCAACAGCTGAGTACATGCAGGACCCGCTTGAACGTGGGTGAAGTCAATGATGCGAATACCGTCTAATGGTTTAGTCATGTTTGTTTCTCCTTAAATGTTTCTTGTTTGCTTCTAAATTTAATCTCGAAATATTAACTTTTTATTACCGTGTTGAATTCCCAATCGAAGCTTATTTCTTAGCACTTGCTGTGGATGGGTTCAAGTTCGTTAAACGTCCACTCTCAGTACCTGCAGTCTCATCAATAACAGCATTGATGAGGGCTGGTTTACCGGCAGCAATCGCTTCAGTTAACGCTGCTTCTAATTCTGCTGGGGTGGTGACGTAGTAACCAACGCCACCAAATGCTTCAATCATCTTGTCGTAACGGGCATCTTTCACGAACACAGTTGGCGCCACATCAGCTCCGCCTGTTGGGTTTACGTCAGTTCCACGGTAAACACCGTTGTTATTAAATACAACCGTTGTGATTGGCAAGTTGTAACGGCAAACCGTTTCCAATTCCATACCGCTAAAACCAAACGCGCTATCGCCTTCAACTGCAACCGTTGGCAAACCACTAGTAACTGCAGCGCCAATCGCATAGCCCAAACCAATACCCATAATGCCCCAAGTACCAGAGTCAAAACGTTTACGAGGTTTATACATATCCACAATCGCGCGGCAATAGTCGAGTGTGTTGGCACCTTCGTTTACCAAGTTCACATCTGGATTCTTCTTGATCACATCACGAATCACTCGCAATGCGCCGTGGAAGTTCATCGGCGTAGCTTCTTTGGCCAAAGTTTCGGCCATCTTTGCCATGTTCTTATCTTTTTTCTCATTGATGGCATTGATCCACTCAGCACTTGGCTTAGGTACTGAAGCAATACCCTTCAAGAGTTCACTGACGCACGAACCAATATCACCAATTAATGGCGCAGCGATTTGTACGTTGCTATCCACTTCGTTTGCCTGAATATCGATTTGAATAAATTTCTTAGGATCTTTGCCCCATGTCTTGCCTTTACCGTGGGCAAGCAACCAGTTCAAGCGTGCACCAACCAACATTACTGCATCAGCTTCAGCCAATACAAATGAACGTGCTGCAGATGCTGATTGTGGATGGTTATCTGGCAACAAGCCTTTTGCCATGGACATTGGCAAATAAGGGATGCCCGATTTTTCGATTAAGTCACGAATTTCTTTGTCAGCTTGTGCATATGCAGCGCCTTTGCCCAAAAGAATCAATGGACGCTTGGCACCTTTAAGAACATCTAATGCGCGCGCAACTGCATCAGCAGCTGGGATCTGACGTGGAACTGGATCGATTACTTTGAAGATCGATTTTTTAGCTTCTTCAACCGGCATGGTTTGAGCAAGCAACTGAGCTGGCAAATCTAAATACACGCCACCTGGACGACCAGAAACTGCTGCACGAATCGCGCGAGCAAAACCGATGCCGATATCTTCAATGTGATTGATACGATAAGCAGCCTTGCAATAAGGCTTAGCAGCATTGAGCTGATCCATCTCTTCGTAATCGCCTTGTTGCAAGTCAACGATTTCACGTTCGCTTGAGCCAGAAATCAAAATCATCGGGAAGCAGTTCACAGTAGCGTTAGCCAATGCTGTTAAACCGTTCAAGAAACCTGGCGCAGAAACAGTCATACAGATACCCGGCTTTTGGGTCATGTAACCTGCAATCGCTGCAGCATTACCAGCATGTTGCTCATGACGGAAGCCAATAAAACGCAAACCTTCTGCTTGAGCCAAACGACATAAGTCAGTAATTGGAATACCAACAAGACCAAAAATCGTATCGAGGTCGTTTGCTTTCAGTGCATCGATCACGAGGTGAAAGCCATCAGTTAATTGGGTGTTTTGGTTATCTGTTGTCATAGAATTTTTATGTGAATTACGGATAGCCCCGAATGAGAGCTAATGCAATCTAGCTTGCGCTACTGTCTCCAATAAAGTTATTAATCGCACTACGGGTATTGCCCCCGCTTAGGCTGAGGTGAATATTAGGCTTGGAGCGGGGGTTCATCATTGACTTCGGTCAATTTCCCCCTAAATCCTCAATATCCAAATAGATATGAGGCTTCAGAAGACTTATATAAAAAGCTCTTTATGCTTAGTTTTGAGGCGACTCAAAGTCTCCGGGGAGAGATTCAGGTAGGCGGCCAGCTCTTTTTTGGGGAGAAGCTCAAAGAGATCTTCATATTTGCGTAAAAAGCGCTCTACTCGGCCAGGGGCATCGAGCATATGCAAGGTAATGGTATGAGCCATGATCTCGCTCATCAAGCGCATGACCTCAAATTCAAAACTTTCCTTCAGCGACTTATGTTCATCTAGAAACTCAGCCCACTTTTTAAGGGGCATCCGAGCCACACGAGCCTTGGTTACACAGGCAATACTGTAGGGGGCTGCGGTCTTTAGGCGCCATGCTGCATAGCTCGTTTCAATATCTTTTTCAATCGCAAAACGCAAAATCATTTCCTTAGCATCTGCACTGGAAACAATCCGCTTGAGAATGCCATCCAGCACAAAATACTGCTCCATCTGGTGATCGCCTTGATGCAAGAGTATTTCTGATTTTTTGAGATCCGAGACCTCTAAATGGCGCTCTAATTCGACCATCACAGTTTCATTGAGGCTTTTGAGAACTGAGTTTTGCCTCAACTGAAGCCGAATCAAGTTTTTTTCGGGGTGCTTATCTAATACGGTCATGATTCCTTCATCCTGGGTCTCATATTGTAGGCTTTTTTATCCCAATAACTAGATAAAAACCCTAACCCAGCATCTAAGTAGGCTAGAATTGAACAGTCGTGGTGCTTTGTTGCAATGCAATAGAGTTAAACGGGAAACACTAAACGTGTGCTGCCCCCGCAACGGTAAGTAAATACCTCCGAAATAATCATTTTGGAGGTCAGGAATCTGAAATACGCCACTGTGCGCGTCAATCGCATGGGAAGGCCAGATTCTGAGATTTACTAGCCCGGATACCGGCCAAGACAGGTGGAATTTCGCGGACGGGGACCTTCGCGCGCCGATGACAGCGCTCGGTCCAACCCTGCCGCCAAATTGACGCCAATCTCCTGCACGAGAAATTCTGTTCGACCCAGCTTACGGGGAAGTGAGCTAGGCAGTTGATAACAGAAAGTCAAAAATGACACAGCAGTTCAACAGGAAATATCTTGGCGCATTTCTATGCTTCCCTCTATTTGTCCTTAGCAGCACGGCAATTTCACAAAACAACTCCAGCGTTTCAGTTACTAACTCACTAGATCCAATCAATCCAGTAATTGTTACTGCAACTCGCACACCAAAATCTGGAAATGATGTTTTAGCTGACTTCACCTACATCAGCAGGGAAGAAATTGAAAATTCTGCACAGTCTAGTCTTCCCGACTTGCTGCAACAACAACGAGGCATTCAAATATCAAGCTCTGGTGGTGCAGGCAACCTTTCGAGCGTTTATTTGAGAGGTGCAAGCAATGCACAAAGTCTAGTTTTGATTGATGGCGTCAAAATTGATTCGACTGGCGGTGGGGCAATTTGGAGCGCTATTCCACTATCTCTCATAGACCACATTGAAATTATTTATGGACCACAAAGCACTTTTTATGGTTCGGATGCGATGGGCGGTGTTGTGCAAATATTCACCAAAAAAGGTGGTGGTCCCACACAATTTGAAGCATCTGCTGGATATGGGGCCTATAACACCAGCATTACAAATGCAGCAGTATCTGGCTCACTTGGAAAAGAGAGCGCAACCAACTACTCAATAGGCATCAGCCAAGAAAATTCGGTAGGCTTTAATACAGTAGCACCAAATAATCCACACTATAGAGGCGGAGCGAACTACTCGACAACCCTCCCATCACCTTACCCAACCACGCCAACGGGATACACCCGCTTGGGAGCAAGCGGGTCACTCTCCACAGTTTGGTCTGCAGGACAAGAGCTGGGATTAAAGATATTTGCGAGTAAAAACAGCTACCAATATCCAAGTAATGAATATTTAAGCGGCAATGCAGAGGTAGCACAAGGCATCAATCAACTCGCCATTTTTTCAGCGTACTCAAAAAATCAAATTTCCGATATCTGGCAAAGCTACTTTCAGGCATCAAGCTCTACAAACGCTTCTCAAAGTTTGACCTCACAAAGCAATGATCGACTGGTAACTCCATCTTACGATTTTCTGTGGCAAAACGACATCAAAGTTGGTACAGATAAATTACAAGTCCTGCTAGAGCGAAATATTCAATATGCAAATATGAATAACTCTGCATACCAAACTTATTGTGGCTACTCTTCAGATCCAAACGCTTGCAGCAATATTAATATCAATCAACAGCGCACAACTAATTCAATTGCTGGATCTTACGAATTGAAACGGGGTAATAATCTGGCAACGCTAGCCCTTAGAAATGATCAAATCTCTCAATATGGATCAAAGGTCACCTATAGTGCGGCCTATGGTTATTTCATAACCAAGGAATTAAGAACAAATATTAATTACGGTACAGGCTTCAGAGCTCCATCGTTTAATGATTTTTATTACCCAGGATATGGGACTGCAAACCTTAAACCAGAGACAAATAAAAACCTTGAAGCAGGTATTCACTATGAGACTCGTAACTATGGGGTCCATTTAACTGCATATCAAAATAGGATTGAAAACTTTATTCTGCCAATCAATTGCTATGACAGTGACTTCAACTGCGGCAATCCAGCCTACTATTCTGGATCACATCCAGTGAACTTTAGCCTAGTCCAAATCAAAGGCGCTTCATTGGGTGTTGATGGAAAAATCAATGATCTTTCTTTAAAAGCATCGGCTGATGCTATGAGCACTGTAGACCAAACTACAGGTTTAGACGTGCCAAATCGAGCAAACTGGGTTGGTAATTTCTTAGCCGATTACAAGATAAATAAATTAAACGTGGGGACCAATATCACTCTTTCAGGACCTCGCTGGGGTGGCGTGAATGGAACACAAACGGCAAATACCTACAACATGCAAAGCTATACATTAGTGGGTTTATACGGCAGCTACCAAATTGAGAAAAATTTGTCCACTTTTATACGCTGGAATAACGTCTTTAATTCTCAGTACCAGACAAATTATGGCTATGCCAACCCAGGATCCAATGTATTTGTAGGCTTGCGCTACGCCATGAAATAACCCTTTAGTTTCAGACTACAATGCCAATATGAACGAGCCTATCTCTCATTTCACTGGCGATGCAAATCTGGGTGCCCTGAGCGCATCCATTCAGCGCCTGTCTGAGAAGATTTCACTAATTCAAGAAGCTGTGCGCAATCTCAATCAAAGTCATGTGCTGCTTGAGGGCAAAATCGAGGATGCTCAAAAACGGGTTCAGCGCATTTTGAGTCGCTTGCCAGAACAAAGTGATGGTCGTCAACTAAACTTACTTGGCGAAGCAATTCCACCAACCAATCCAGAGGACGACAGTGAGCCAACAACGCATTGAAGTAACTCTTGCCGGTCAAAAGATCACTCTAGCAACCAGCACTGAACACGAACCACTGCTTCGTGCCGCCTGTGTGTTGGTCGATGAACAAATTCAACTGGCTATTAGCGGTGGTAACCGCAGCATTGAACGAGCCAGCATGATGGCCGCACTCAAGATTGCAGGTGACTTCATTACATTGCAGAAAAATCAATCGCAACAAAGCTCTTCTTCAAATGTGAGCTCTCATGAAGTAGCTCGTCTTCAAGCGGAAATTCGTGGGCTTGAAGAACAAGTGGACACTTTGTTGCAAACTCTTTCCCTGCCTGGTTCGCCAAGGCCAATAGTTCCTTGAACCGATGCGCAAGCATCCGGAACGATCTTTACCTTGTGGGCGTGAGCGTTTTGCAAGTTCACAGTGCCAACTCAGACTTGGTCACTCCCTGAACCTCTTAATGCACCCGAAGCAGAGTAGCCGTTCCACCTTGAACCTTTGGGTTCAGGATGACGGCCTAGCGGCCAAGGCGGGGAATTCATGTTACTAAGCGATATCCTGATGCTGATACTGTGTGGCAGTATCTCTGGATTTTTAGCAGGACTTCTCGGAATTGGTGGTGGCATGATTTTGGTGCCGTTCATGATCTTAGTTTTTAATCACCTAGGCTTTAACCAAGAAGTGATTGTGCACATGGCCATCGCCTCTGGCATGGCGACTATTCTATTCACCACCACTTCAGCTATTTGGGCGCATCACAAACACGGTTCGATTGACTGGAAACTTGTTGCCGCCTTGAGTCCAGGTTTAGTGATTGGCAGTTTGATTGGCGGCAGTGAAATCTTTGAAGCACTCAACACCTCTTGGTTATCACTCTTCTTTGCCATCTTTATTGTGTATAGCTCTATTCAGATGATTCTGAATAAAAAACCAAGCGCAGGACGAGAGTTGCCAGGCGGTCTAGGTTTATTTTCTTTTGGGGCATTTGCGGGTAGCTTAGCCAGCTTAGTTGGTGCAGGAGGTGCATTTATCACCGTGCCATTTATGCTTTGGTGCAATGTCAAACCCCACACCGCTATGGCCACCTCTTCTGGCTTAGGGTTTCCAATCGCTGCAGCTGCCACCATTGGCTATATGTATGGTAGCTGGGATCACCCTAACCTGCCCTCAGGATCTCTGGGTTTTGTATATGTCCCAGCAGTGGCCTGTATTGTGGCGATCAGTATTTTCACTGCTCCACTTGGAGCAAAGATGGCGCGTAAGTTGAATGTTGCTCAACTCAAACGCATCTTTGGTGTGATGCTATTAATGCTTGCAGTCTTCATGTTTAATGAAAGCCGCAAGGCATTTGGCTTTTAATTATGCAGTGTATTGCTGACGCAGAATATTCTTTTGCACTTTACCCATAGCGTTACGTGGCAAGTCAGAAACAATTTCTAAACGCTTTGGTATCTTGAAATTAGCAATTTGGGTTTTCAAGGTGGCAATCATCGCTTCAGCATTTAACTTAGCTCCAGGCTTGGCTACCACCACAGCCATGACAGCTTCACCAAAGTCAGGATGCGGAATACCAATCACTGCGCTCTCATCAACGCCATCCATATCATCTATAAAACTTTCGATCTCCTTTGGATAAACGTTATAGCCACCGGAAATAATCAAATCTTTGCTGCGGCCAACAATACATAAGTAATCCTTAGGTGCTTTACCGCCATTGGCATCACCACCCCAGCGACCAACGTCACCTGTCTTGAACCAGCCATCCTTAGTAAATTCTTCGGCGGTTTTCTCAGGCATGCGCCAGTAACCCTTAAATATATTCGGACCTTTAACTTGAATGCTACCGATCTCATCAACACCACAAGGTTTATTGTCTTCATTCACCACACGTACTTTAACGCCAGGCAATGGCAAACCAACAGAACCCCCTACGCGGGCACCTTTATATGGATTAGAAACCAACATCACGGTCTCACTCATGCCATAGCGCTCTAAAATAGGCTGGCCAATGACATCCTTGAAGGTATTAAATGTCTCTGTAAGCAATGGGGCGGAACCAGAAATAAATAAGCGCATATTGCGCGCCACTTTCTTGGTGAAGCCTTTATCAGCAAGCAAACGTACATAGAAAGTCGGTACGCCCATCATCACAGTCGATTGAGGCATATGATGCATTAGCTGCGTAACATCCAAACGTGGCAACCAAATCATCTTGCTGCCATTAATTAATGCGCCATGAGCTGCTACAAACAAACCGTGCACATGGAAGATGGGTAATGCGTGCAAGAGTACGTCGCCTTTTACCCAACCCCAAAACTTTTGCAAGACCTGTGCATTGCTATATAAATTCTGATGGGTTAGCATCGCGCCCTTACTACGACCAGTAGTACCGGAGGTATACAAGATTGCAGCCAAATCATCATCTTTCGTGGCAACCGTCTTGAAGGTGTCGCTTAAGCTACCAGCACGCTCCAACAATGTTCCAGAACGATCTTCATTTAAAGTAAATACTTGTTTGGTTCCAGCCTTAAAAGCAACCTGAGATACCCAAGAGAAATTTTTTCCGCTGCAAACCACTACTGCAGGCTCAGCATTCTCAATGAAGTACTGCATCTCAGCAGCTTGATAAGCTGTATTCAGAGGCAAATACACATAACCGGCACGAATCGTAGCCAAATATAGAAAAAGTGCTTCAGGAGATTTTTCAACCTGAACTGCTATGCGCGAACCGGCTGGTAACTGCAAACTCTTCAGCAGATTGGCCATCTTCGCAGTAGCGCGCTCTAGGTCCCCCCAAGAGTAATAGAGGCCATCATGCGTTTCGATAGCGCAGGCTTTTTTATCTTTTGGAAAACCTTTTTCCAATACTGAATACAAATTCATTAGAACCTCTGATCAAACAAACATTTTAGGAAAGCGATCTTAATCCAACTTAGCGCCAGAAGCTTTAGCAACCGCAGCCCAACGCTTTATATCTGCATTAATAAATTTTGCAAATGCATCGCCGGATAAATTAGGCGTATCAGAACCATTGTTAGTCCAGATCGTCTTCATGTCCGGTGTATTAATAGCCTTTTGTACTTCTGCAATCATTTTGTCAACGATCGGCTGTGGCGTTCCCTTGGGAGCAAACAAACCATACCAAGTAGAAACCTCATAGCCCACTAAGCCAGCCTCAGCAGCAGTAGGGACGTTTGGAAAGCCAGGTGCGCGCTTTTGTGATGCTACTGCTAAGGCCACAATTGAACCATTCTTGATCTGTGCAGCAGAAGAACCCAAGCCATCAAATTCTATATCTACTTGACCAGCAATCAGGTCTTGCATTGCTGGTCCTGCGCCACGATAAGGAATATGGGTAATAAAAGTCTTGGTTAGCATTTTAAATTGCTCGCCAGCCAGGTGGTGTGAAGAGCCATTACCAGCACTCGCATAGTTAAACTTGCCAGGATTTTTTTTAAGAAGTGCAATGAACTCTTTAAGATCTTTCACTTGCACGTTCTTTGGGTTCACCACAATCACTTGCGGTGGATTTGCAACCATCGCTACTGGAATAAAACTCTTTTCAATGTCGTAGTCTAGGTTGGGATACATTGCTGGGGCGATGGCGTGATGAGCAGCGCCCATAAAAAATGTGTAGCCATCTGGTGCCGCTTTTGCTGCAATAGATGCGCCCAATGTACCACCTGCGCCACCACGGTTATCAATCACGATTTGCTTGCCCAACTGCTTAGTAAGCTGAGCAGCCAAAGGTCTTGCAAATGCATCTGTTCCACCGCCGGCTGGAAATGGAACCACAAATGTAATGGGTTTATTAGGCCACTCTTGAGCCATTACAGCTAATGGTGCAAAACAAACGACAAATAGAGCTTTTCTGAAAAAACCCTTTAATGTTTGCTGAATCATGATGTCTCCTCCACAAGCCTATTTGGCTATTGTTTGTAAGTTATTTACGTCAATTATTCACTACTGAATGCTTTGCTGAGCCTTACTACTGTCCAGTTTCTTCCCATTCTAAAGGGAATGCTCTCTAAATTCTGCTTTAGAGCTTCTACTCCAAAATCCTGCATTTATGGCTATCTAAGGCTGCATTAAACGACCTACCGCACGGGAGTAATCAATCTCACCCTGCGTAAATCGCTCATGATTCTCCTCAACTGAGGATAAATCGTACAAATAATTCACCATCAGGGCTGCTGACTGTCGTAATCCCTTGCGAGAAAGATCAGCCGCCCAGTTAATTTGATGCAACTTCGCACCATTTCCCAAATGAAACTTGGCTACTGGGTTGCCATTTCTGCCAGCAGACCCTAGGCCAAGATAAATACTTGCCAGACAAAGCAAGGCTGATTTTTCTTTTTCACTCGCATTATCGGGATGCCATCCCGCACCTAGTCGTTCAGTCCAAGACTGATTAGAAAGACCCATCGTATTCAGGGCTTGCTCCCGAGCAGTACGAATAGCTGGCTTTAATTGCACTCCTGTTTTGTCGCCACCGATATCTGCACCCGCAACAACCCAATCAATAAATCCAGGAATGGGAGAGAGAGTCACAAAAGTCTTCAGACCAGGGAACTCTGCATGCAACTGCTCAGCAACACGCTTGATCAAAAAGTTACCCATCGAAACGCCACGCAGGCCAGGCTCGCAGTTACTAATAGAATAAAACGCAGCGACTTTGTATTGGGAGTTTTGATGAACAGTCTCCGCCTTCTTATCAACTAGGGGAGTAATCACTGCGGGAATCTCAGGCAGCAAAGCTACTTCAACAAAAATCAGTGGCTCATTAGGCAATTGCGGATGAAAAAAGGCAAAGCAACGGCGATCAGGCTGCAAACGTCTGCGTAGATCATCCCAACCATCAATGGCATGCACTGCTTCATGTTGAATTAATTTCTCCAAGACTTCAGCAGGGGATTTCCAATCCACTCGATGCATCTTCAAAAAGCCAGGATTGAACCAGGAAGACAGTAAGTGGCGTAAATCGAAATCAACTGCTGTGAGTTCAGGTTGCTTTTCTAGTAGCTGCAATAAATCACGCCGCATGCCTACCAATGCTGCAGTGCCATTGCTTGCGCGATTGAGGCGACGAAATAATTCTTGCCTTGGAGGCTCAGTAACACGCTGCAGTTTGATGTAATTACGCGCGCTAGCTTCAGCAGAAAAGTTTTGCGCTGCACTCATCACCGCAGCAGGATCTGGGTTGAGTTTTTCAAACAAGAAAGTGAAAAACTTCAAATGCTGATCTTTGGAAAGCTTTCGATAGTTATTGATGACATCATCCGCCATGCTTACAGCATTAGACTCGCCTCTCTCAGAAATGAGGCGGTTTACTGCACCAGTGACACGCGAAAAATAACGCGCTTTTGCTAACTTTTCCAGCATGGGAGCCTATCTATTAAAACAGTGAATAAATCCAATAAACCATGTAGTGCTTCTTACTGGATGAATCAATTAAATCAACTGCATTTTCATTAAATTTCTAATAATGATAAAGGGATTCTCAATATGATGAAGCCCTTAAGAAATAAGGGGGGCCGAATGACGGCGTAGCAAGTAGGTGCCAAAGATCATCATTGGTATGCAGAGCCACTGACCCATCGATAGGCCAAGGCCCAAGAGCCCCAAGAAAGCATCGGGCTCACGAGCATACTCAGCCAAGAAACGACAGACTCCATAGCCTAGTAAAAATAATCCGGATATCTGTCCAATCCGGCGAGGCTTACTTGCATACATCCAAAGAATAATTCCGAGTAAAACACCTTCACCCAGCAATTGATAAATTTGTGATGGATGACGTGGAATGGAATCCACCAAGGGAAAAACCATTGCCCAAGGAAGATCGGTTGGTCTACCCCACAACTCGCCATTAATAAAATTACCTAAGCGCCCAAATGCCAATCCAAAGGGAACCAAAGGTGCCACCAAATCACTCACTACAAAAAAAGTCGTCTGACGTTTCTTTGCAAACCACCATAAGGCCACCAGAACACCCAAGAGACCGCCATGGAAAGACATGCCACCTTCCCAGATTTTCAAAATACTCAATGGGTTGGCAAGGTAAAAGCTAGGCATGTAAAAAAGGGTATACCCCAAGCGACCTCCAAGCACTACACCCAATACACCTGCAAATAATAAATCTTCTAGGTCTTTATAGGTCCAGCCCAAAGCCTGATAACGAGGAGTACGAATGCGTAAACGACCTAGCAACAGAAATTGCGCAAAGGCCATGAGATACATCAAGCCATACCAGTGAATCGCAAAGGATCCAATACGCAGTGCTGCCGGATCAAACTGTGGATGGATCAACATGAAAAATGGAAATTAACTCTTGGATTGATCAAAGTTATGGAGCTCATGACCTAATTCACGATAGGCCTTGAAGCGCTCGCGCCCTGCTAAACGCTCCGCTTCATTCACTGTTACGACTTCCACAATCCGCGGAAAGCGCTCAACTAAAGCCGACACATCTTGCGGCATGCGCATACCCAAATGAATCATGACGTCAGCATGGGGAATAGCGCTTAGATAAGGTGAAGCAAAGTTATCTGTGAGAATGATGGGTGTCTCTGCAGCGGCTTCATCGTCAATATAACAATGCGGCAAAAAGTCAGCGCTACTGAAAGTCCAAAGCAAATCATCCAGCTTCTGTAGATCCCCTTTTTCACCGACAATCACAATCTGTCGAACCGGCTGGCCCTCTGGTGTGGCGCTCCAGATTTTGCGGGTCAAGCGACAGGCATATTCCAGCTTGTCACTTACATTACTATGAAAATCAATGCGCGCCATATAAATTGGCTAACTTACTTTTGCGCAAGCAAGAAATTCACCAAGAGAGGGACTGGACGACCGGTTGAACCTTTGGCAGCACCACTCTTCCATGCAGTTCCAGCGATATCCAAGTGAGCCCATTTGTACTTCTCAGTAAAGCGCGATAAGAAGCAGGCTGCGGTGACACTTCCTGCAGGGCGTCCACCAATATTGGCAACATCCGCAAAATTGGATTTGAGTTGCTCATGATAAGCAGCATCTAAAGGTAAGCGCCATACCGTATCTAAGGAATCTTTACCCGCTTTAGTCAGAGCATCTACCAAGACTTCATCATCAGAAAACACGCCGCTATGCACATGTC
The DNA here is from genome assembly GCF_018882005.1 of Polynucleobacter sp. es-GGE-1. NCBI lineage: Bacteria > Pseudomonadati > Pseudomonadota > Betaproteobacteria > Burkholderiales > Burkholderiaceae > Polynucleobacter > Polynucleobacter sp. es-GGE-1. The sequence continues at coordinate 33,455 of NZ_JACVPE010000003.1, read as the reverse complement.
CCAACGCAATGACGCAGGCGCCTGTTAAGGTTGCTACATCAATTACAGCCTTAGGTTTAAAACGCTCAACATAAGTTAGTGCGTCACACAATATCAAACGGCCTTCAGCATCAGTATTGAGAATCTCAATGGTTTGACCTGACATGCTCTTCACAATATCTCCTGGACGTGTTGCTCTACCGGATGGCATATTTTCACAGGTAGGCACTACGCCAATCACATTCTTCTTGAGCTTCATCAGTGCGGCGGAATACAAGGTGCCAATAACCGATGCGGCACCACACATGTCGTACTTCATCTCATCCATCGCTTCGCCAGGCTTCAGAGAAATGCCGCCCGTATCAAAGGTAATGCCTTTACCAACCAAGACAATTGGAGCCTCTCCAGTTTTGCCTCCTTGGTGACGCATCACGATAAATTGCGGCGGGGTTTCAGAACCCTTAGCAACAGATAAAAATGAACCCATGCCCAAAGCTTCAATTTGTTTGAGTCCTAACACTTCAACCTTCAGGGCGGTCTTTTTAGCCAAGCCCTGTACAGTCTTACCTAAATAAGTTGGGGTGCAAATATTAGGAGGAAGGTTGCCCAAGTCCTTGGCGAGATTCATCCCCTCAACCATCGCACCACCCTGCTCAATCGCTAGTTTTAATTCTTTGGCGCAAGCATTGTTGCCTGCAAAGATCAAATGCTTAAAAGTATCAGCCTTATCTTTCGCCTTAAATTTCATCGCCGGTTGGCGCACACCGAAACGATAAGCCTGATCGCCAGCATATTGAATAGTGAGCCGTACTTCTTGCGCAATCTTCTCGGATGTTTTAGAGAGCGTAAAACTCGGAGCAAACCAAATTGCATTTTCAATTGAGCCGCCACTCAATGCCTTTAATCCTGCGCGTGCCACTTTGGAATAAGCCGTCAAACTTTGATCGGCGGTTAAGCGCAGATCACCCATGCCGAGCAATAACACCCGCTTAGCTTTGACTGCATTCGCAGACCAAGATTTATCCGCTCTCAATATACAAACTGAGGCTTGTTTGCTATCTAAATCGCCCAAAACGTTGGCGTGACTAACTGAACCGCCCAAGAACAGATCTAACTCCGCCAAAACGCCGACCTTAGCCTTGGTACCTTTACTACCCGCAAATCCTTCAAAGTCAGCTTTGGAATAACCCAAAACGAGGCAATCTGTAGTTTGAGCCAGCATTGTTTTGAGGCTCGGTTTGAGCAGTTTTGCACTCTGCAGGTCAGCTTGGGGGAAAATTTTGGTGCTAAATTGAATTGTCATAATCTATTGCAGTATTTTTAGGTCGATTCAAGGGCGAAAGATAGAAATCTAGGATGTTTATCCATTATCCTCCGACATGAGATTAACCTATTTTTCCCACATCAAAATAAGTCCTTTTGGCTTTTCATATACCCCCAGAACTACGTTCAGACCCATCCATTACCATTCATGATTTTTAAAGAAGTCCTTCGCCGCGAACTTAGCTTTACTACAGGCGGAGTCTTTTTGGTCTTGGTCACCATCATGGTCACCACTTTGGTGATTCGAATTTTGGGATATGCAGCCAATGGTTCCGTTAATCCTGAAGATGCCATCGTTCTCATTTCTTTGGCTACTCTAGGCTATCTTGCCGTTTTATTAACCGTATCACTCTTTGTTGCCATACTGATTGTTTTAGTGCGCTGGTACAAAGATTCTGAAATGATCGTTTGGTTTGCTAGTGGATTAAGCATCAGTAACTTGATCCGCCCTATTTTGCAATTTGCTACTCCACTCATCATCATTATTGCCTTGCTGGCTCTTTTTGTGTGGCCTTGGGCTAATCGAGAAACCACCCTCATTAGCCAGCGCTTTCAGCAACGTGATGATGTATCGATGGTGACTTCTGGCCAATTTAAAGAATCTGCCAGAGCAGAACGCGTCTTTTTTATTGAAGAGCTTGATGTTGATAAAAGTGAAGTGAAAAATATATTCGTAGCTGACCATAAAAATGGGCGCCTCAGTATTGCAGTCGCTTCCACTGGCTATATTCAAAACGCCGAAGGCGGAGAAAAATCCATTGTTTTGCATAATGGGCGACGCTATGAAGGGCAGCCTACTGCACCTGATTTTAGAATCCTAGAGTTCAATGACTACACCACCAAGATCCGAAGCAAAGAAGCATTGGCGCCAGCCCCACGTGATCGAGAAAAAACGGTTTCCGAGTTACTGAACGACAATAATCCAACAGCATTTAATGCCAATCGCGCAGAGCTCCTTTGGCGCCTAGGTTTGCCACTGATGGCTCTGGGCTTGGTTCTGATTGCCATCCCACTAGCGTATGTCAATCCCCGCTTAGGCAATTACACTGCGATGTTTTATGCGGTCCTTATTTATTTGATTTATAGCAACCTACTGAATCTCACGCAAAACTTTGTTGCACAAGGGAAGTTCAGTGTGTTTGTCGGAATTTGGCCTATTCATCTTTTAGCATTTTTGATTGCATTTGTACTGATACGTAATCGTATTAATCCATCCATTCGGTGGTGGCGTCGTCAACTTCCCGCATCCTTTTCTCACAAATGAAACTGCTCTTTCCGTATATTTATGAGCGTTATTTAGCTAAGCAGATCTATGCGGCCTTTGGCTTCATCTTATTTGCCTTAGTTGCCCTCTTCTTATTCTTTGACATCTTGAGCGAGCTAGGCTCTGTGCAAGGTGGCTATACCCTACCAATCGCATTGCTCCATGTATTACTGAAGGCGCCGAGCCGCATTTCTGAAATTATTCCAATTGCAGGTTTGATTGGCAGCATTTATGTATTTGCCATGCTAGCCAGTCAATCTGAGTTCACCATCTTGCGTATCGCAGGACTTGATGTCAAGCATGGCCTCATTACACTTACCAAAATTTCATTACCCCTGGTGCTCCTAACCCTCATCATGAGTGAGTGGACCGGCCCTTATGCAGAAAGCAAGTCAGAACAAATTCGCATGAAGGCTTTAGGCACTAGCTACTCAGCACAATTTAAGACTGGCGTTTGGGTGAAAGATCGCCTCAGAGATGAGGACGGTAGCGGTCCCGTTCGACCAGGTGTGCGCTATGTGAATGTGGGTAAGGTCGATAAAGACAATGAGATTCGTGATATTCGGATGTATGAATTTAACGATAACTACAATCTGCTATCGATTCGGAGCGCCCCATCGGGTCATTTCGATGAAGCTGGAATTTGGGCATTAAAAGATGTGACCGAAACACGCTTCAAAGAAATCAAACAGACCGATCCTCTCAACCCCGTTTTTTCTTCGAGGACATTTACCCACCCTACTCTGACTTTAGAGTCTGAGGTCACGCCACAAATTTTGAACGTACTCTTGATCAGCCCTGAAAAAATGTCGATTGTCAGTTTAGGTCGTTTCATTATTCACCTACAAGATAACAAGCAAGATATACAACGTCACGCCATTGCCTTTTGGAAAAAAGTAGTTTACCCATTCACCATTTTTGTGATGCTGGCTCTAGCCCTCCCGTTTGCTTACTTAAAAGTACGTGCAGGCAGCGTTGGTATTAAAGTGTTTGGCGGAATCATGCTAGGGATGAGCTTCCAGCTATTTAATTCTCTTTTCTCCAACGTCGGTTTGTTAAGCGCATGGCCGACCTTCTTGACGGCCTTAATTCCGCCCATGTTCTACTTTCTATTAGCACTCCTTGCTTTGCGTTGGGTTTCTAAAGCCTAAGACCAAAAATTCATATAGAATCAGATTCCTATATCTCTTTAGATATATAGATAGGAGTCTTATATGAACCTTCATCAATTTCGTTTTGTCCGCGAAGCGGTTAGGCAAAACTTCAATCTCACCACTGCCGCCAAAGCACTCTTCACTTCTCAGCCTGGCGTATCGAAGGCCATCATCGAACTAGAAGATGAATTGGGTGTGGAGATCTTTCGTCGCCACGGCAAGCGTATTCGCTCACTCACTGAGCCTGGCAAGCGTATTCTAAGCTCGGTAGAACGAATCCTCGATGAAGTGGAAACACTAAAGCGAGTTGGCGAGGATTTTGCCAGTCAAGACCAAGGCAACTTTGTGATTGCCACCACCCATACCCAGGCTCGTTATGCACTCCCTAAAGTGCTGACTGAATTTACTAAGCGCTTTCCAAAAGTACGCGTCAGTATTCAACAAGGTAGCCCTGGGCAGATTGCGGAGCTACTAAGTCATGACCGTGCTGATATCGCCATTGCTACTGAAGGAATAGCCAATACACCTGGCGTCCTCGCTCTACCGGGTTACCAATGGCAGCACGTCGTTATGGTGCCATTGAGTCACCCGCTACTAAATCAAGCAACAGTCACTTTAGAAGAGATTGCGAAATATCCGATCATCACTTACGACAAAGCATTTGCAGGCCGCAGCAAAATTGATGCGGCCTTTGCTCAACGCAGTATTACACCCGACATCATCTTAGAAGCAATTGATGCTGACGTGATTAAAACTTATGTTGAAGCCGGTATGGGTATTGGCATTGTTGCTGGTCATGCCTACGACTCTGAAAGAGATCGCAACCTCAAAGTGATTCCCGTAGGTCATTTGTTCGGTAATAACGTCACGCACATTGGAGTTAAACAAGGTGCATACCTAAGATCTTTTGTGTATACCTTCATTGAACTTTTCTCGCCCACGCTCACCAAGAAAATTGTTGAGCAAGCAATGAGCGAGAAAGCCGAAACTTACGAAATATAGTGCTTGGAGAAATTTGACGGCTTGATTGACCGTTAAATGGTGCCTCGGGGCGGACTCGAACCGCCACGCCTTGCGGCACCGGATTTTGAGTCCGGCACGTCTACCAATTCCATCACCGAGGCAGGTGTTTGCAGTGGAAATTCTGCGCAATTTGATGCTTTGTTACTGCTAAGACATGAGAGTGTAACAAAAATTGCCTAGTTGCCGCCTACCTTGGGCATAGAACCCCTTAAAATAGAGACTTATAGCCAAATTATTAAAAGGAATTACCCGTATGGCCGGCCACTCGAAGTGGGCCAATATTCAGCACCGCAAAGGTCGTCAAGACGAAAAACGCGGCAAGATTTGGACCAAACTCATCAAGGAAATTACTGTTGCTGCCAAATTAGGCGGCGGCGATCTGACAGCTAACCCTCGCTTACGTTTAGCGATTGACAAGGCTAAAGATTCCAACATGCCGAATGACAATGTGCAACGAGCTATTCAGCGCGGCACCGGCTCTTTAGAGGGAGTGAGCTACGAAGAGATTCGTTATGAAGGTTACGGCATGAATGGTGCAGCAGTGATTGTTGATTGCCTCACCGATAACCGCACTCGCACCGTTGCAGAAGTGCGCCATGCTTTCAATAAAAATGGCGGCAATATGGGAACTGAAGGTTCAGTTGCCTTTCTATTTAAGCACTGCGGTCAAATGTTATTCGCCCCCGGCACTAGCGAAGATCAACTGATGGAAGTTGCCTTAGATGCGGGTGCTGATGATGTGATCACTCACGATGATGGATCACTTGAGGTATTAACTCCCGTGCCAGATTTTCCTAAAGTGCAAGATGCGCTTTCTCAAGCAGGATTAAAAGCCGAATTAGCGACTGTTGCCATGAGACCAGAAACAGAGATTGCGTTGGAAGGTGATCAAGCGGAGAGCATGCAAAAATTGCTGGATGCACTTGAAAACTTAGATGACGTACAAGAAGTCTTTACCAACGCTGCTCTTTAAACTCTTACTAACTCTTCTATTATGAAAATTCTTCTCGTTGGATCTGGTGGACGCGAACACGCCTTAGCCTGGAAACTGGCGCAATCTCCTCGAGTGCAAAAAGTGTATGTGGCGCCAGGTAACGGTGGTACTGCAACCGCCAAGCAAACCGCTGTTGGCATTGAGAATTTACCGATTACCGGATTAGAAGAGCTGGCTGATTTTGCGAAACGTGAAAATATTCACCTGACGGTTGTTGGTCCTGAAGCCCCATTAGCCGCAGGAATTGTGGATGTCTTCCGCAATCATGGCTTACGTATTTTTGGACCAACTCAACTGGCCGCTCAATTGGAATCCTCTAAAGACTTTTCTAAAGCATTCATGAAACGTCACGGCATTCCCACGGCTGATTACCAAACATTTTCTAGCACTCTAGAAGCTCATGCTTACATTGACGCTAAGGGTGCACCGATTGTGATTAAAGCTGATGGCTTGGCTGCTGGCAAAGGTGTTGTAGTAGCCATGAGCTTAGAAGAGGCTCATGCTGCAGTGGAGATGATGCTCGCCGATAACAAACTCGGCAATGCCGGTGCCCGCGTTGTCATTGAAGAATTCCTCACCGGTGAAGAAGCCAGCTTTATCGTTCTCGTAGATGGTAAACATGTTCTTGCGCTGGCAACCAGTCAAGATCACAAGCGCTTATTAGATGGTGACCAAGGCCCCAATACTGGCGGCATGGGTGCTTACTCTCCTGCGCCTGTTGTGACCCCAGAAATTCATGCACGGGCATTGCGTGAAGTGATCATGCCCACTGTTAAAGGTATGGAGGCAGATGGCTTGCCTTACACCGGCTTTCTTTATGCAGGCCTGATGATTACTCCAGACGGCAAAATCAAAACACTGGAATTCAATTGCCGCATGGGTGATCCAGAAACCCAACCGATCATGGCGCGCTTACGCAGCAATCTCGTAAATGCTCTTGATCACGCAGTAGATGGCAAGTTGAATGAAATAGAACTTGAGTGGGATCGTCGCACTGCTTTGGGAGTAGTACTTGCTGCCCATAACTATCCAGACACGCCTCGTAATGGCGATGTCATTACCGGTATTCCGGTTGACACTGAAGATCAAATCACCTTTCACGCTGGCACCAAACTACAAGATGGCAAAGTAGTGACGTCTGGTGGACGGGTGCTCTGCGTGGTCGGCTTGGCGGATACTGTTCGCGGCGCCCAACAAAAAGCTTACGATGCAATTAATCAAATCCAATTTGATGGCATGCAATATCGCAAAGATATCGGCTATCGCGCACTTAAATGAAAGTAAGAGCACCTTTGTCAACTCAACATACTCAAATTGATATCGCTGTCTTAAAAGATTATTTCTTAGGGCTACAAGATCGCATCACCAATGCCATGAGTGCATTAGATGGCAAAGCCTTCGCTGCAGACGAATGGCATAAACCTGAAGATAGCAAGCTCAAAGGTTATGGTCGCACCTGTACTCTAGATGGTGGGAATATCCTCGAAAAGGGTGGTGTTGGCTTCTCTCATGTTCGAGGTGATCAAATGCCACCCTCAGCTTCGCATCACCGTCCCGAAGTAGCTGGTCGCAGCTTTGAAGCGATGGGAGTATCAGTAGTCTTCCATCCTAATAATCCCAAGGTTCCAACCACCCATATGAATGTGCGCTGCTTTATTGCGCAAGCCCCAGATCAAGAACCCGTCTGGTGGTTTGGTGGCGGCTTTGATCTCACACCCTACTACGGCGTTGATGGGGATTGCAAACACTTTCATCAAACCGCAAAAGATGCTCTTGATCCATTCGGAGCAGAGCTCTACCCTCGCCTTAAAAAGTGGTGTGATGAGTATTTTTACTTGAAGCATCGTGAAGAACCCCGTGGCATTGGTGGCGTTTTCTTTGATGATTTCAACGAACTGGGCTTTGAGAAAAGTTTTGCAATGACCCGTGCAGTAGGTGATGCCTTTATTAACGCTTACCTGCCAATCGTTGAACGCCGCTATCAAGATACCTTTACCGCTGAAGAAAAAGCATTCCAAGAGTACCGACGTGGTCGCTATGTGGAATACAACCTCATCTTTGATCGCGGTACGATTTTTGGCTTGCACTCGGGTGGTCGCACCGAATCCATCTTGATGTCCATGCCCCCAGTAGTGCAGTGGTGGTACAACTATCATCCCAAGCCTGGGACACCAGAAGCTAAGCTGTATGACTATTACCTCAAACCACGTGATTGGTTAGCTTGAGCGCTCGTAAAAAAATTGGCATCCTGGGTGGCACCTTTGATCCACCCCATATAGGGCATCTCAGATTAGCGAGTCATTTTGCAAAAAAGTTGCACTTAGACGAGCTACTTCTCATACCCAGTGGTGAACCATGGCAGAAGGGCACGAACATTACAACCGCTGAAATTCGTTATCAACTCACTGAGGCTGCCGGTATTGATTTAGCCAAGGCACTTTCATATTTAAAGATACCCACAAAAGTCGGTATTGATCGCATAGAGATTGAGCGTGCTGGTCCGAGTTACAGTATTGATACTGCCAAATCCTTACGTGAACGCTTTGGTTCCCAAGCAAGCTTAATTTGGTTGACTGGATTGGACTCGTTGATTCACCTACCAACCTGGGTTGCTTGGCGCGAGTTGTTTCAGTACATGCATTTCGCCGTAGCCAGTCGACCAAACTATGATCTCATGGCTGAGATGAGCCCTGAAATTCAAGAATTACTTGATACCCGCCAAACTTTTGATCTAGCAGCTCTTGAAAATCAAGCGGCTGGCCTCATCTACATTGATGAAGGTCTTGCAGTAGACCTCTCCTCTACCGACCTCAGAAGTCGCCTTCAGTCACCTGCTCGAAGCTCTATTGAGTCTGAGCAAATTCCATCACAAACACTAGAAATCATTACAAATCTGGGCTTGTACCAGTAATCAAGCTAAGATCAAGCTCAACACTAAAAAAATTGCATAGACACCATGGACTTACGTAAATTACAACGCGTCATTATTGATGCCCTAGAGGATGTTAAGGCGCAGGATATTCGCGTTTATGACACCACCAAACTCAGCGAGTTATTTGATCGCGTCATCATTGCTACAGGGTCCAGCAATCGCCAAACACGGTCTTTAGCTATGTCTGTCAAAGAAGAGGTCAATGCCAAAGGTGGTGAAGTGATCTCTATCGAAGGCTTAGAGACTGGTGAATGGGTGCTCGTAGACTGCGGTGATATTGTGGTTCATATTTTGCAGCCGATGTTGCGCTCTTACTATCAACTGGAAGGTATGTGGGGCGCCAAACCGGTGCGCGTCAAATTGGCTAGTGCCAAAGGCCTAGCTAAAGCAAGCGAATCCGAAGATGACGAGTAATTTTTTTATTCACGCCACTTAGCCAATGCGCTTAACCATTGTTTCAGTTGGTCACAAGATGCCCGATTGGGTTGCAACGGCAACTCAAGACTACATCAAACGCATGCCAGCGGATTGTAGTATTGAGATTAAAGAAATCAAACCTGATCTCACCCCAGCAAAAGAAGCAGTCAAAATCTTAGCAGCTGTTCCAAAGGGCTCACGCGTCATTGCCCTAGATGAGCGCGGTAAAGATCAAACCACCCAGAATCTAGCTACTCAGTTAGCAAGCTGGCGTCAAGAAGGTTTTGATATTACCTTTTTAATTGGTGGAGCTGATGGTCTAGATGCCAAGCTCAAAACGCATGCACAAGCGATGTGGCGTCTCTCTAGCCTCACACTGCCACATGCGATGGCTAGAGTGTTACTGGTTGAGCAACTCTATCGCGCCTGGACTATTCTTCAAGGTCATCCATATCACCGTGAGTAATGCTGTGTATTCTTTTGTTTATCTCGCCTCTCAAAGTCCACGTCGTCAAGAGCTCTTAAAACAAATAGGGGTGCACTTTGAAATGCTCCTTCCTCAAATAGGTGAAGATGTTGAAAGCATTGAAATATCCCTCCCTCATGAAAAAGCACCTGCTTATGTAGAGCGAGTGACCTTAGCGAAAAGCGCCGTTGCACTAGAGCGCTGGAAAAAGAGTGGCTTACCTTGGGCGCCAATTTTGTGTGCAGACACCACGGTGAGTCTTCCCAATCATCCCGATGGTGAAGTCCTCGGAAAACCCTCTGATGTTGCCGATGCTACTCGCATTCTGGGAATGTTGAGTGGTAAAACCCATGAGGTATTCACTGGGGTGGCACTGACGATCACGCCTGAAGAATCACCGGTATTTTTATTGCAAGCATCTGAGGTTCAGTTTGCCGTCCTGTCGGAATCGCAAATCAACACCTATATTGCCAGCGGAGAACCTTTTGGTAAGGCTGGCGCCTACGGTATTCAAGGTGGCGGAAGCGCCTTTATCCCCTCGATCAAGGGTAGCTATAGCGGTATCATGGGACTTCCCCTTTATGAAACTGCTCAACTACTCAAACGCGCTCAAATTAACTGCATATGAATGAAGAGATACTCATCAATATCACTCCGCAAGAGACGCGGGTTGCTTTAATACAGCAAGGTGCGGTTCAGGAACTGCAAATTGAGAGAACTCGTCAACGTGGAATTGTTGGAAATATCTACCTTGCAAAAGTTGTGCGCGTATTACCAGGTATGCAGTCTGCTTTCATTGAAATTGGTTTGGAGCGTACTGCGTTTATGCACGTTGCTGACATCACCCAAAGCAATCCGCAGCCCCAAATTGAAAAATTACTATTTGAAGGTCAGACTTTATTAGTCCAAGTCTTGAAGGACCCCTTAGGCACTAAAGGCGCACGTCTGACGACCCAACTCAGTATTGCAGGGCGTAATTTAGTTTACTTACCTCCCGCAGGAACCGATACCGCTACCGAAAAATATATCGGCGTCTCCCAACGAATTGATCAACCAGAAGAGCGTGAAGCAATTAAAACTCGTCTGACTGGACTCATGGCTGAAGATGAGAAAGGCGGCATCATCGTGCGTACCAGCGCCCAAGATGCTTCAGATACCGAATTGCAACATGACATGCGCTATCTCAGAACCACTTGGGAAAGTATTCGTGAAGCAATGAAGCACAAATCTGCGCCTAGCTTACTTTACCAAGACCTGAGCTTGGCTGAGCGAGTATTGCGCGATGTTGCTGGCGAAGAAACAATTCAAATTCGGGTCGACTCGGCAGAGAATTTTGAGAAGCTCAAAGGCTTCGCCAACCTATATATGCCTAACTTATTAGGCAAGCTCACTTTGCATCGTGGCGAACGTGCCCTATTTGATTTATTTGATGTCGATGCCGAAATTAATAAAGCCTTAGGTCGACGTGTTGATCTGAAATCCGGTGGCTACCTGATGATCGATCAAACAGAATCAATGACAACGATTGATGTCAACACTGGTAGCTATGTAGGCGCCCGCAATTTGGATGACACAGTATTTAAAACCAATCTTGAGGCAGCTCAGGCCATTGCTCGGCAACTGCGCTTACGCAACCTAGGCGGCATCATCATTATTGATTTTATCGACATGATAGGCAAAGATCATCAAGAATCGGTATTGCATGAACTGAAGCGGAATTTGGAGCGTGATCACGCTCGTACTTCTGTAAGTGAATTTTCAGCATTAGGCTTGGTAGAAATGACTCGCAAGCGTACTCGTGAATCGCTGGCTCATATTACTTGTGAGCCATGTGCTACCTGCATGGGCAAAGGTGAAATCAAAACGGCACAAACGATTTGCTATGAGATCTTGCGTGAGATTGTGCGTGAGCATCGTCAATTTAATCCGCGAGAATTTCGGATCGTAGCGGCACCAGACGTGATTGACCTCTTTCTTGAGGAAGAAAATCAATTCTTGGCGCAGTTGGGCGATTTCATTGGCAAACCGATTACGCTCCAGGCAGAAGGTAGCTTCCGCCAAGAACAATACGATATCGTTCTGAGCTAAGGATCCAGACTATTTAAGCAAGATTACGCATTAGAGAATTGAATGCGATGTAAGTTGGCATACAGGCCATCTTGCTTGATCAACTCTTCATGTGAGCCGTTTTCCACAATCTTGCCGTGCTCTAAAACGACAATTCGGTCTGCATGTTCAATCGTGGAGAGACGATGCGCAATCACCAAGGTAGTTCTGCCAGCCATTAATCTTTCTAAAGCATCTTGCACTTGACGCTCTGATTCAGAATCCAAGGCAGAAGTAGCCTCATCCAAAATCAGAATCGGCGCATTTTTATAGATAGCTCGAGCAATTGCCAAACGCTGACGTTGGCCGCCAGATAAGCGGTTGCCGTTATCACCCACCATCGAATCAATCCCCTCGGGAAGCTCACGAATCATGGCACTCAAGTTGGCCGCCTCTAAAGCCTCGATCACCCGACCACGATCAATACCCTCTTCACTGGCCGCGCCATACGCTACGTTGGCAGCAATCGTGTCATTAAATAAAATGACATCCTGACTTACAAAGGCAAGTTGCTTGCGAACATCCGCCAGCACAATATCTTCTAAGGGCAAGTCGTCTAAGTAAATATGGCCACTGGTTGGCTTAAAGAACCGGGGCAGTAAGTTGACTAAGGTTGACTTGCCACCACCAGAAGGTCCAACAAACGCAACAATTTCGCCAGGCTTGATCGTGAGATCAATATTGGTCAATGCATCTTTATGCCCCGCCTCTTGCTGGTATGAGAAACCCACCTTCTCAAATCGGATTGCACCTTTGGCTTTATCCAAAGGCTTCATGTTCTGTTTGCGATCTTCAGCCTCTTCAAAAGGCTGGTCTATTAAGCCGAAAATCATTTCTGCCGCAGTGAGACCGCGTTGTAAAGGCTGATTGATATCAGCTAAATGCTTTAAAGGAGAAATCACTAACATCATTGCGGTAATAAACGCCGCAAAACCGCCTACCGTAGTGCCTTCAGTAGAAGACTGCATCAATGCAATCACCAGCACAATCGATAGCGCCATTGAGGCAATTAACTGTGTAATGGGTTGATTTAAGCCACCTGCTACGGCCGACTTCAAAGCAAATTGGCGTAAACGCTCTGCTTTTTGTAAAAAGCGATTCATTTCATATTCTTGGGCGCCGTGCACCTTCACAATCTTGTAGCCAGCAGCAGATTCCTCAACAATGTAGGCCAACTCACTCGTCAAATTTTGTTGCTCGCGATTAAGCGACCTCAAGCGTCGATTAATTTTGCTCATGATCAAAGCAATGACCGGGAAAATGATGAGTACAACTAAGGTGAGTTTCCAATTGAGATAAATCAAGTAGCCCATCAATCCCACTACAGTTAGTGAGTCGCGCACCAGGCTAATGAGCATGCCGCCCATAATTGACAGCACATTATTTACTTCAAAAACAACGGCATTAATTAAATTGGAGGCTGAATTTTTCTGAAAGAAAGCAGTACTTGCATGCAACAAGGTTTGGAACATTTGCTCACGCAGTTTGAGAAGGACCGCATTGATGACTCGGGTGAGTAAATAATTCGATAGAAACTGAGCTAGGCTACGTACTAGCGCCAATCCAACCAAAAAGACGGGTATCTGCCAGAGCTTGTCATTAAGCCCACCAGTAAAGCCGCGGTCCAATAGAGGCTTCATCAAAGCAGGGATCGAGGTCTCCGCTGCAGCCACAAAGGCCATGGCGACTAAGGAACCGATAATCAGCCCAATATGGGGCTTAAGATAGGTAATTAAGCGATTTAGAGCGGTCCGGTCTTGAGCATTCATATAATGAATTATGCCCACCTTATCAGTCATACTCATCACCCGCAATGAAGCGGCCAATTTAGACGACTGTCTGGCCTCCCTGGAAGGCATTGCCCAGCAGATTGTGGTGGTCGACACCAACAGCGCTGACCGCACCCTAGAAATCGCCCAAAAGTATGGCGCGACGATTGCTCAGCCCTCGGATTGGCCCGGTTTTGGTCCCCAAAAGAACCGCGCTTTGGACTTGGCTACGGGTGACTGGGTTTTGTCTCTAGATGCCGATGAAAGACTCACCCCTGTACTCAGGTCAGAAATTGTGACAGCAGTTCACCATAGCGCCCAGATCAATTGTTTTGCCATTTCCAGACTATCTTGGTACTGCGGCCGCTTCATTCGCCACTCTGGGTGGAGCCCAGATTACGTAGACCGGCTCTTTAAGCGAGGTACTGCCCGCTTCTCAGATGACTTAGTCCATGAGCGACTCATTCCCAATGGCGCTGTCGCAAAGCTAGAAAACCCCATGCTGCACTACAGTTTCATGAACTACTCTCAGGTGCTGCAAAAACTGGATCGTTATTCCACAGCCTCTGCTGAGCAAGCGTTTGCCCAAGGCAAAACAAGTAGTCCCTTAAAAGCAGTCATACACGGCATCTGGGCATTTATACGTACTTATATTATTCGCGCTGGATTTTTGGATGGGGGTCAAGGATTTGCCTTAGCCATCTCCAATGGTCAGGGAACGTATTACCGCTACATCAAGCTCTGGCATCTCCATCAGGAAGCGCGTAAATGATTTCGATTTTGCTGGCTACATATAACTGGCCGCAAGCGCTGAAGCTCTGCCTAGAATCGCTAGCTACCCAAACAGACCATCATTTTGAAATCATCATCGCCGATGATGGGTCTACTGAGAGCACTAAACAAATCATTAACGCCTTTCAATCAACGCATTCACTTTCAATAACGCACCTTTGGCAAGAAGATCAAGGTTTTCGAAAAACCAAAATTCTCAACCAAGCGATTGAAGCAGCTAAAGGTGATTACCTCATCTTTTTGGACGGAGACTGCCTGGTTCAGCCGGATTTTGTTGCTCGCCATCGCGAGCTTGCACAAACGGGCTTTCTCGTTACTGGTAGCCGAGTCCTGCTCAATGAAAAACTAACACAAGAGTTACTAGCCACTTCCCGCTGGGACTTTAAGCTATTTATCTCCAAGCTTTTGGAGTACCGTCTCAATGGTGGTATTAATAAATACTGGCCGCTCAAAATCAAACTCGGCAATGGTTCTTGGCGCGACTATAAAAAATTTGTTTGGCGTCGTATTAAGGGTTGCAATATGGCTTGCTGGAAAACCGATGCGCAAGCAATTGATGGCTTTGACGAGACCATGACCGGCTGGGGTCACGAGGATGCTGACTTTGTATTTCGTTTACAGCGGCATCATATCAAGCGCAAATCAGGATCATGGTCTACCGAAGTATTGCATCTCTTTCATCAAATTCATGATCAGAGCAATGCTGCTGAAAATGCGCGGCGGGTGCGTGAAAAGATTTTGGCAAAGGCAATGTAAGCGATCCACATATGACCAACTTCTCCATCCTAAAGCCCAAAAAAGTATTATTCATTGCGACTCGGCAAATTGGCGATGTACTGGTCACAACACCTTTAATTAGCAAAGCACGTGAACTGTGGCCCGATGCTGAATTTCATTTTCTGGGATACAAGAGCAAACTCGATATGCTCAAGGGTAATCCAGATATTGACCAGATTATTGAAACCTCTGACCGACCTGGGTTTGGTGAATACCTCTCACTGTTTAACCAACTCTTTCAGCGTTATGACCTCGCCTTTGTGACTCAGCCAGGCGATCGTGCTTACTTATATGGCTTGGTTGCTGCATTTCATAGAGTAGGCGTTTTGGGTGGACATCCTCAAGGCAAGCAAAGTAATGCAAATAAGCAAAATGCTTGGAAAAAATTCATTTCGATGCATACCGTTGAGGTAGATTACTTTACACAGCATGTCATTGCTGAAAAACTGCGCCTTCTGGAAGTATTCTTCAGAAACCCTAGCGATTTATTTGCAAACCCGATTAATGTCACACCACCTATTGGCGAGGCTTTGACACCAGTCATTGCCAGTGAACTGACTCATGCTTATGTTGTGATTCATCCAGGCCCTCTGACAGCCTACAAACGCTGGCCTCTTGACTATTGGCAGAAGCTCATTACTCATATAGTCAATCGTGGCTTTCAGGTGGTGCTGAGCGCTTCACCAGCAAAACAAGACTTACAACTAAACCATGACATCCTATCCTTGTTAGAACCCAAGGTTCGCCAAAAGGTGATTGATACTGCGGGCAAACTATCTATCCCTCAAGCAGGATCTTTATTGCGTGCAGCTAGTTTGTATATTGGAGTAGATACTTCCATCACCCATTTAGCAGCAGCCTGCAATACGCCAACCATTGCTTTATTTGGCGCTACACCACCCACCAATTTTGGGCCATGGCCCAATGGTTTTATTGGTGCGCAACCTTATCAATTACGCGCTCGCACACAAACGGTTGGCAATATCACTATCTTGCAAGGTCCCGGGGAATGTGTACCGTGTCGTAAGGCTGGTTGTTTAGATCGCGCAGATAGCAATAGCGAATGCTTGGACCTACTAGAACCCACTCAAGTCATTGAGGTAGTAGAAAAGATCTTAGAAAGAAAATAAAGGCTAGTGGTACTGAACTTGCACAGGGTCTTTTTGTTTTGAAGTCAGCAATTGATTAAGACTATGCAAGCAGGCGTCATCCGGATAAATGCGCATCTCTTCTGGGAACTGCATTAAGCAAGCACCACCACTTGTAGTCACAGCTGCCGTCAACATCAAACCTTTTACTCCATCATTTGTATTGGGGCTTGGCACAGGCGCACCCAGCTTCGGGTCTCGGGTGCGATTGGCCATGAGGTAAGGTCCAATTTGGCTACGCAGCATTCTGATGTCTACCGCTGAATCAAGGTATACATGCACATTGCGCGCAAAGCGCATTCGCGCCCCAGTAATATCCATGACCGCCTCAGACACAATTCGCAGGCCACCAGAGAACTTATCTGGCGTCACATTTACTTTAGCAATCAGGAGCTCATCTTCTTTTAGCCAGGAACGATTGGGCTCATAGACCTCGCTATACAAAGTGACCTCTAGCGCGGCAGTACCATCGTCAATCGTCGCAATCATCATGCGGCCGCGTTGGCCTGTCAACATACGTGCCGATGTCACAATACCGGCAATCAGTTGATCTTTGCCTTCGGTAATTTTCGCTAATGGCTGACGAATGAAATGAGAGGTCTCTTCGCGGTAGGCATCAAACATATGACCAGTCAAACACAGTCCTAAAGCCGTTTTTTCTTCTTGGAGACGTTTTTTCTCAGACCAAATAGGCTCGCGTACCAGCTCAGGCTGATGTTGATGATCCTCGCCAGCAACCTCAAATAAGCTTACCTGATGAATCGAAGCTTCTGCCTGTTCAGCTGCTTCAATCGCTCTTGCCAAAGAAGCCAACAAGGTAGAGCGAATGTCATAGAGATTGCCACCAGCTGCTAGGGAATCTTTATAGAGGCTATCAAACGCACCTGCACGCATCAGTGCTTCTATGGCACGCCGATTCACTTGTCTGCGATCTACACGAGCGCAGAAATCAAACAGGTTCTTGAATGGTCCATCGGATTCGCGTGCTTTGACAATGGCTTCAATCGCTGCCTCACCAGTACCCCTAACCGCTCCTAAGCCATAACGAATATGACTGATCGGCGCATCAGGCGCAGCATCGGGTGCCCGCAAGGGCGTGAACTCATAGACACCCGTATTGATGTCGGGCGAGAACACCCGAATTTGGTTTGCCAAACAATCGTCATACAAAATCTTTACCTTATCGGTGTCATCCATCGCGAGCGATAAGTTGGCCGCCATGAATTCAGCAGGGTAATAGGCTTTGAGCCAAGCAGTTTGATAAGCTAAGAGAGCATAGGCAGCAGCATGAGATTTATTAAATCCATACCCTGCAAAACGCTCCATCAAGTCATAGATCTCGTTGGCCTTTCCTTCGGAGATGCCACCTGCTTTTGCACCATCACTAAAGATCTTGCGATGCTGTGCCATCTCTTCTGGCTTTTTCTTGCCCATAGCACGGCGGAGCATATCGGCACCACCAAGTGAGTAGCCACCGATCATCTGTGCCATCTGCATCACCTGCTCTTGATACACCATGATGCCGTAGGTTTCACGCAGAACGGGTTCAATACGCGGATCTGGATACTCTACTTTTTGACGACCGTGCTTACGCTCAATAAAGTCTGGAATCAAATCCATCGGACCAGGACGATATAGAGCCACTAACGCAATAATGTCTTCAAAGCGGTCAGGCTTAGCATCGCGCAGCATGCCTTGCATGCCGCGACTTTCTAGCTGGAATACGGCAACCGTATTTGCCCGCTTCAATACGTCGAAAGCTCGCTCATCATCGAGTTGAATATCGCTAATACTCCAATCCTTACGATCAGCATGCAGCGCTTTAATCCAGCGCTCTGCTGCTGCCAAGATAGTGAGCGTCGTAAGACCTAAGAAGTCAAACTTCACTAGGCCAATGGCTTCAACATCATCCTTATCAAATTGGCTAATCACAGAGCTACTATCTTGATCTTTGCTCTCTTGGGTATACAGCGGACAAAAATCTGTCAGTCGACCTGGGGCAATCAAAACACCACCAGCATGCATGCCAACGTTACGCGTCATACCCTCGAGTTGCTGCGCCAATGAGAGTAATTGACGGACCTCGTCTTCATTCTTTTCACGCTCGGCTAATTGCTTCTCTTCCTTTTTTGCTATTTCAATGGTCATGTATTGACCTGGCTTATTGGGGACAAGCTTCGCAATCCCGTCAACAAAGTTATAGCCCTGCTCTAAAACCCGGCCCACGTCGCGAATCGCTGCTCTGGCAGCCATCGTGCCAAAAGTCGCAATTTGGCTGACAGCATCCTTACCGTATTTATCTTTCACGTACTGAATCACACGGTCACGACCGTGCTGACAAAAGTCGATATCAAAGTCGGGCATCGATACCCGCTCTGGGTTTAAGAAACGCTCAAAGAGTAAGTTGTAACGAAGTGGATCGAGATCGGTAATGCCAAGAGAGTAAGCTACTAAGGAACCAGCACCTGAGCCACGACCTGGACCGACAGGGACGCCATTGTTTTTAGCCCAGTTAATAAAGTCTGCAACGATCAAGAAGTAACCAGGAAAGCCCATTTGAGAAATGGTCTTGACCTCAAAAACTAAGCGCTCGTGATAACGAGACATCTCCTTAACCCGTTCTTCTGGGTCTGGAAAGTTGCGCTCCATATGACGCTTGAGACCAACTTCAGATTGCGCTAAAAGATACTCATCCAACGTGATGCCTGGTGGCGTCGGAAAATCTGGCAAGCGTGGCTGACCTAGAACCAGAGATAAGTTGCAACGCTTCGCAATCTCAACTGAGTTCGCCAAAGCTGCTGGTAAATCTGCAAAGCGCTTTTCCATCTCTGCTTGCGTCAAAAAATACTGCTGATCGTTAAATTTCTTTTGACGCCGCGGGTTACCCAGCAGCTCACCCTCAGCAATACAAACGCGCGCCTCATGCGCCGTAAAGTCACTCTTTTGCATAAACTGCACTGGGTGTGTCGCTACTACTGGTAGATCTAACTCACTAGCTAAATGGCATGCCAGCTGAAGTTGCTTTTCATCTTGCGGATGACCACCGCGTTGCACTTCAATGTAAAACGATTGGGGAAAGAGTTTTTCATAACGTCTCGCCACGCTTTGAGCTTGATCTTCTTGACCTGCTAACAATGCGGCACCAAGCTCACCCATACGCGCACCTGACAGCGCAATTAATCCGTAAGAGAGTGTTCTATTGGCTTTCTTATCTTCCGCTTTTGCAGCAGGTTCACTAAACCAAGCTGAATCGACTTCAGCACGACCACGTGATTGATTATCCAAAGAGGCTCTACTGAGTAACTCACAAAGATTGAGGTAGCCAGAATGGTTTTGTACTAGTAATAACAGTCGATGAGGCTGATCGGGATCTTGGGAATTGCTCACCCAAACATCTGCGCCGGCGATCGGCTTGATACCACCAGAGCGAGCGGCTGTATAAAACCGCACTAGGCCAAATAAATTACTTAAATCGGTGAGAGCCAAGGCAGCCATTTCATCTTTGGCAGCTGCAGCTACTGCATCATCAATACGCACGACTCCATCCGTAATCGAAAACTCGGAATGAATGCGGAGATGTACAAAACGGGGTAAAGCCATGAGATGATTTTAGCTGTGTCCAAGCTCAAAAACCCTTCATCCCCAGCCGACGGCTATCGCGGGCGATTTGCCCCCTCGCCTACCGGACCACTCCATGCGGGATCGCTGGTTGCGGCCCTAGGAAGCTGGTTAGATGCCCGTAAGAATGGTGGTAAATGGCTGCTCAGAATAGAAGATCTGGATACCCCTAGATGCATCCTTGGGGCTGATCAGCTCATTCAGTCCCAATTGCTCGCATGTGGCCTTTTCTGGGATGAAGCCCCCACCTTTCAGTCAAAACATCAGGATCGCTACCAAAAAGCTTTAGAACGCCTCAATGAGCTTAAATGCCTCTATTCCTGCACCTGTTCTCGGCAAACAATTACCAATACCCTAGCGGAGCTTGGAATTCAAACACCGCGCAATCAAGAGATGGTTTATCCAGGAACGTGCAGACCAAGTCAACTAGAGAGCCATACAAGTTCTGAAATTTCAGACCTGAAGGCGGCTTGGCGAGTTGCGCTGCCCCCAAATTGCCAGATTGATTTTGAGGATTTAGCCCTCGGCACTCAAAGTCAGAATCTCAATCAACAAGTCGGGGATTTTATCCTGCGCAGAAGTGATGGTCTCTTTACTTACCAACTCGCCGTAGTCGTAGACGATGCAGAGCAAGGTATTACCCATATCGCACGTGGCGAAGATTTGCTAAGCAACACCGCTAGGCAAATATATTTACAAACTCTTTTGGGATACACAACGCCGCATTACAAACATCTCCCCTTGGTATTAGATGAACACGGCGAAAAATTGAGTAAGCAAACATTAGCAACCCAAATTAATACGCAAGATCAAACACATTCTCTTGCAGAGCTACGCAAGGCTGCAACACATTTAGGATTGGGTGGGTTACCTGATGGTGAGAGGATCACCATTGCAGAGTGGCTCTTGGCAGCCACTCATGCCTGGAGCTAATTACTTCTTTTTAAAACCGCCCAATAAGGCGCCAACTGCTGGCTTAGCGGCCACAATACCCACTTTTTTCACTTCTGGCTTTACTACATCGGATGACTGTGGTGCGGCGCTAGGCTCATAAGGCTTATAGAAAAATGGGTCTGACATTTTTGCTGGGGCACTACTACTAGTAGATGGCTTGGCATAAGCAGGAGTACCCTCAGGCAAAGGCTGGATATCTAACTTACGCTTCATTAGCTTTTCAATATCGTCTAATAAACGCTTTTCACTGGCATCTACTAAAGCAATCGCATCCCCTTTACTACCAGCACGACCTGTTCGACCGATGCGGTGAATAAAGTCTTCAGCGTTATAAGGCAACTCATGATTAATCACGCAAGGCATATCTGGAATATCCAAACCCCGCGCTGCCACATCAGTCGCCACCAACACTTCAATCGCGCCAGACTTGAATGCATCCAAAGTTAAGGTACGCTCACCCTGACTCTTATCACCATGAATCGCACCTGCTTTAATACCATCACGCTCTAAGGCCCGTGCTAACTTGGCACAACCTAAACGACTATTGGTGAAGATGATGCACTGACGCGATAAACCTTGACGCGTACGGCTTTCTAAGACTTGGACAATCGCACGCTGCTTATCACTTGCTGACACCATATGAATGACTTGCTTAACCGTGTCGGCCGCAGCATTTTGACGAGCTACCTCTACCGTTACCGGTGAACGCAAATAACTCTGCGCGAGCTTCTTAATCTCTGGTGAGAAAGTTGCCGAAAACAACAGGGTCTGTCTTTGCGCAGGAATCAAATTAATGATGCGTTGTAGATCAGGCAAGAAACCCATATCGAGCATACGATCGGCTTCATCTAGCACCAGAATCTCTACCTGGGACAAATTAGCCACTTTAGACCCAATGTGATCAAGCAAACGACCTGGTGTGGCAATCAAGATCTCAATACCGTTACGCAAGATGGCAACTTGCTCTTTCATATCCACGCCACCATAGACCACAGCAGCGCGCAGATCAGTGTGCTTCGAGTAGTTAGCAGCGTTCTCAGCTACCTGCACCGCCAACTCTCTGGTTGGAGTTAAAACTAAGGCGCGAATCGGATGACGTGCGGGTGAGGCACTATTGCTAGCATGGCGCAAAATCTTTTGAATGATTGGCAATACAAAGGCTGCTGTTTTGCCAGTACCAGTTTGTGCAGCACCCATTAAATCGCTCCCCGCTAAAACATGCGGAATTGATTGCGCTTGAATCGGAGTGGGAGTGTTATAGCCTTGTTCAGCAACCGCTTTTTGAATCAGCGGGTCTAAACCAAAATCAGCAAAAGTAATTGTTGCTGGAGGGGTAACACTAGGGTCGGCGCTAGGAACGACTAAGTCGCCAAGCCCTGTAGATGAATTTATTTCAGTAGCAGTATTGATCAAGGTAACTTACAGGATGACCGCAATGCCGGCCTTAGCGGTTTCGGCATCCTCGGTCGATTTAACGCCGGAAACGCCGACTGCGCCGATGGTAAACCCATTTACCTCGATATTAACCCCACCCTCTAACATACCCGAAATATGTGGGACAGATAAAAAAGAGGTACGACCATTATTAATAATTTCTTCGTACACGCGGCTTTCACGTTTACCCATGGCAGCAGTGCGTGCTTTTTCTTGAGCAATGTAAGCAGATACTGGTGCGCATCCGTCACGACGGGTCAAACCTAGTACATGTCCACCATCATCACAAACAGCGATCGTGACTGCCCAATTATTTTCAGCGGCATGCTTGTTGGCCGCATCCAGAATCTTTTGAGCATCCGCTTGAGTTAAATAAGGTTTAGTTGCCAACATGTTGAATCCTTTTTAAATACTATTGTCTCGAATATGTTTTATGTGATGAAAGTACCATCAATACAAGTACCTGA
This sequence comes from Polynucleobacter sp. es-GGE-1, assembly GCF_018882005.1. Lineage (NCBI taxonomy): Bacteria > Pseudomonadati > Pseudomonadota > Betaproteobacteria > Burkholderiales > Burkholderiaceae > Polynucleobacter > Polynucleobacter sp. es-GGE-1. The sequence goes on along the minus strand of NZ_JACVPE010000003.1, from coordinate 10,838 downwards.
ATTATAAAGGCTGCAGCCAGGCTCAGCCCTTTAAGTCTGACCCCGGACGATCTGCACCCTGCCTTTGCCCTATACGCAACCGAAAGGGTCTAAATGGTGGTTATTTGAGGAATTCTTGAGCAGCCACTACACCGCTAGCCTTAGGCTTAAAGCCCATAGCACCCAAGCTCATTTCAACCCCACTTAAAGCAGCCATCAAATTGAGCTCATTACAGTCACCCAAATGACCAATGCGGAATGCTTTGCCCTTAATTTTTCCAAGGCCTGTTCCTAAGGAGAGATTAAATTTCTCCAAAGCATGTTTGCGTAATTTGTCGGCATCCATACCTTCAGGTGTAGCGATACAAGTTAACACTGGAGAGTAGCAATCCTTATCCTGACATTGAATTTCGAGCCCCCAAGCATGAACAGCTTCACGACAAGCGGCAGCCAAACGCTGATGACGCGCAAAGATTGTGTCCAAACCTTCAGCCATCATCATGTCCATCGCTTCATGCAAACCGTACATTAAATTCGTGCTGGGTGTAGTTGGCCAGTAACCATTTTTATTGGACTCCAATATTTCATCCCATGCCCAATACGCTTTATGCATTTTGTTTTGCTTGCTCACTTCAATGGCTCTTACTGACAAGGCATTAAAGCCAATACCTGGAGGCAACATCAAACCTTTTTGCGAACCAGAAATAGTCACATCCGCGCCCCACTTGTCATGCTCGTAGTCTGCAGATCCAAGGCCAGAGACGCTATCAACCAACAACAAAGCGGGGTGCTTTAAGGAGTCGATCGCTTTACGTACTGCGGCGATGTTTGAAGTAACGCCAGTCGATGTTTCGTTATGCACTACGCAAACGGCTTTGATTTCATGCTGAGTGTCTTTACGCAAACGCTCTTCAATCACAGCAGCATCTACACCCCAACGCCAAGAATCTTGTCCAGATTTACCAACGACCTCGACCTTCAGACCGAGGCGTTGTCCAAGTGCGCGCCATAAATTAGCGAACTGACCAGTTTCATAAAACAAGACTGTGTCGCCAGGGTTGAGCACATTCACTAAAGCGCCTTCCCATGATCCCGTTCCGGAAGCGGAATAAATAATCACCGGCTGCTCTGTTTTGAAAATCTTCTTGATACCATCCAAAACCTTTAAGCCAAACGCACCAAACTCGGGGCCACGATGATCAATGGTTTGATAGCTAATGGCACGTAATACGCGTGGAGGCACTGGGCTTGGGCCAGGTATATGTAAAAAATGGCGTCCTGATGGGTGGTTATCAAGTTTCAACATGCTTTGTCTCGCTATGGATGGGTTTAGGTATTTAAAAGGGGGTGAATTCTAGGAACTCGTTTCAGCCGGTAGTGTATGACAAATTTTGGCAATTTTCTATTTTGTATACAATTTATTTTCATTTAATCTAAAAATAAACCTTAATTTAAGCATTTAAAGCCATAATTTATGCTTTATCATGACTTATTGATATTTTTGTATACAAATTATAGGTTCTCAATATGACGGTCGCAGAGCAGCCAAATTCCCAAAATCTGCATGAGGCAATCTTCCAAAAACTCAGATCACTCTTAGTAGAGGGAAAGATTGCACCAGGCAGCAAACTGAATGAGCGTGAATTAGCTGAAAGCCTGAATGTTTCTCGCACACCGATTCGGGAAGCGATTCGTCGCTTGGCTGCCGATGGCCTAGTAGAGTTGATCGCCAATCGTGGAGCGATCGCTGTGCAATTGAGTTTGGAAGATGTCATTCATACCTTTGATGTGATTGCCGACTTAGAGGGCTTCTCTGGAGAGCTGGCTGCAAATCATATTAATGATGCCAGCCTCTCTGAATTAGAGGCACTCCAGTATGAAATGATGGCTTCGTATGCGCGCCGTGATTTATCGAGTTATTACAAACTCAATCTACGTATCCATCATTTAATTAATCAAGCAGCGAACAACCCTGTACTCTCTCGTCTCTTTACTCAAGTAAATACTCGTATCGAGGCGCTACGCTTTCGCTCCAACCAAGACGGCGTCAAATGGGAAAAGGCAGTGGAAGAACATCAAGAGATGCTCGATGCCTTAAAAGCACGTGATAGCCAGAGAATGCGCAAGATCATGATTCAGCACGTACAGAACAAGCGTGATGTTGTCGTGCAACTTCTGAAAGCAGAAACAAGCAGCCTGGAGATGGCTAAATGAATAAGCCCTTAGACCTCAAAGAAGTCATGATTGATCAAGCGACCTTAGCAAAGCGCCTACACCAAGAAACGTCTGGCGAAGTGATGACCGATAGCGCAAGTCGTGGTCGCTACGCTACCGATGCCTCTATTTATCAAGCCATGCCAGTGGCAGTGTTTGTCCCCAAGACCGCAGAAGATATTGCTACAGCCATTCAGATTGCGGCTGAGCTTGGTGTACCAGTATTACCAAGGGGTGGTGGCACCAGTCAGTGTGGCCAGACTACTGGCGCTGCACTGGTGATTGATAATAGCAAATACTTCAGAAATGTTCTTGATCTCAATCTCAATCAAGGCTACGTGGAAGTTGAGCCAGGTATTGTGCTGGACCATCTCAATGGCTCCCTCAAGCAACATGGTCTTTGGTATCCAGTAGATGTATCCACTGCTGGGCAGGCCACGATTGGAGGCATGGCAGGTAATAACTCTTGTGGAAGCCGCTCTATTGCTTACGGCAATATGGTGCATAACGTCTTGGGTATCAATGCTTGGCTGGCGAATGGTCAAATTGCCGAGTTTGGTAATTACGCCAATAGCTCTGGTGTTGCTAAGCAGTTAGGTGACTTTGTAAAAGGTTTAGCAAACACACTTCAACCAGAGATCGAAGCTCACTTTCCGAAAGTACTCAGACGAGTCGCTGGTTACAACCTCGATATCTTTCACCCTCAAAGTGAACTACCTTATACGCAAGATGGCAGCGTGAATCTCTCACATCTTTTAGTGGGTAGCGAAGGTACGCTGGCTTACTTTAAATCTCTCAAACTCAAACTTGCACCACTACCGAAACATAAGGTGCTTGGCATTGTGAACTTTGCGAGCTTTTACAAAGCCATGGATAGTGCTCAACACATTGTGAAACTTGGACCTACTGCAGTAGAGTTAGTCGATCGCACCATGATTGATCTAGCACGCAGTAATCCCAGTTTTAAGAAGACGATTGAGACTGCACTGATTGACCATACTGCGCAAACTCCAGAAGCGATTCTGTTGGTAGAGTTTTCAGGGGAAGCGCATGCTCCCTTGCTTGAAAAAATCATGGCATTACAAGAGCTCATGGGTGACTTAGGCTTACCCGGTTCAGTGGTATCTATGCCAGACGCTTCCTTACAAAAGAATTTATGGGAGGTGCGTAAAGCGGGGCTAAATATCATGATGAGCTTAAAAGGTGATGGCAAGCCAGTGAGCTTTATTGAGGACTGCGCAGTTCCGCTAGAGAGTCTGGCAGATTACACCCAAGCCTTAACGGATGTCTTTTCTAAATATGGTTCACGCGGCACTTGGTATGCCCATGCTTCAGTTGGTACTTTGCATGTCCGACCCATTCTTGATATGCGCAGAGATGGCGCCCAAAAGATGCGTGCTGTTGCCGAAGAAGCGTCTGCCTTGGTACGTAAATACAAAGGTGCTTACAGTGGTGAACATGGCGATGGCTTGTGTCGTGGTGAATGGATCTCATGGCAATTTGGCCCCAAGATCACTGAAGCTCTTGCAGAAATCAAGCATGCCTTTGATCCTCAGGGACTATTTAATCCAGGCAAGATTATTAATCCACCAAAGATGGATGATGCGAGTAACTTTCGATTTTCGCCAAGTTATCAAGTGATTCCATTACAGCCTGCATTAGATTGGTCAGCTTGGAACGTACAAAATAATCCTGTTACTGAAGAAACTACCGCGCCCGGCACCGGTGGTGATCCCGCAATGGGTTTAGCTAAAGCAGTTGAGATGTGCAATAACAATGGCCACTGCCGTAAGTTTGATGCGGAGGTGATGTGTCCCAGTTATCGTGTGACTCGGGATGAAAAACACCTGACCCGCGGCAGAGCAAATACCTTACGCCTAGCACTCTCCAATCAACTCGATATCAAAGACGAGACTTCACCACTTGGCAGCGATGCCATTAAAGAGGTGATGGAATTGTGTGTGAGTTGCAAAGCCTGTCGTCGTGAATGCCCTACTGGCGTTGATATGGCCAAGATGAAAATTGAGTTTCTATCAGCCTATAAGAAACGGGTTGGTCATTCTTTACGTGATCTAGCAGTGGCGTATCTTCCCAAGTATGCCGGCACGATTAGCAGTATTCCACTCTTGCCAGTGATCCTCAATCTGCGCAATCGCATTGCACCGATTGCCAAGCTACAAGAATGGATCATGGGTATCTCCGCCCAAAGAAGTTTGCCAATTTGGAAAGGTAATACTTTCTGGAGTAAGCCAAAAGCAATCGCACCCTATCAATTTAGTCCTGAGGCCTTATCAAATCAACCAGGGGTAGTGCTATTAGCCGATACCTTTAATGCTTACTTCGAAGATGAAAATCTGCAGGCGGCAATAACCGTTCTTACTGCTGCTGGCTATCGTATTCATATTCCGCACAAGAGTCAGAACAAGGCTAAAAATAAAGAACAAAACACTTGCTCCAAAGAATTTTGCTGCGGCAGAACTTACCTTGCAGCTGGCATGGTGGATAAAGCCAAAGAAACACTCGGTGAACTCATCGATCATCTCGCACCCTACGCGCAAATGAATATTCCAATTATTGGTCTTGAGCCTTCTTGTCTCTTTACCTTAAAAGATGAGGCTTTGGTGATGGGTTTTGGGGAGCGAGCAGTGACCGTATCGCAGCAAGCGCAACTCTTAGAAGAGTTTTTAGCCAGCAAAGCGAAAGCAGGCAAACTCAACCTGCAACTCAAAGCCGCCAGTAAGCCGGTCCTTTTTCATGGGCATTGCCATCAGAAGTCTTTTGCAGCTGTGACACCTGCCATGGAACTACTCAAACTCATTCCTAACGCAGAGCCTCAATTAATTGAATCGTCTTGCTGCGGCATGGCCGGTAGCTTTGGCTATGAAGCCGAGCATATCGAGGTATCTAAGCAAATGGCTGAAGCGAACCTATTGCCGAGCATTCGTAAATCACCCGATAGTTGGGTAGTAGCGGATGGCACTAGTTGCCGTCATCAAATTGCAGACGGCACGCAACGTGAAGCGGTACATATCGCCAGAATATTAGCGGCACATCTTTCAGTTGAATGAAAAGCTTAGCGAATCACGCCATAACCCACCATCAGCAAGGTTCCAGTCAATAAGGCTGGAACCAAACGCTTAGAAGGTTTAGAAACCATCACGCCAATCGCTAAGGCGCAAATCAAAATCCGAATCCACAAAGGCACGGTAGCCATTAAACCCAAAGGCATGACGATCAGGCGAATCGTCAAGGCAGCAACCATGGTGTAGGTCACCGCCGCTAACCAACGAAAGATTTCGCTTTCTTGATTAATACTTTGAGAAAGCATGACACCAATCGCTCTGCAGAAATAAGTGCCAATACAGGCGCCTACTAGAGCAATCCACAAACCCCATCCCGAGAGCGCGTTTGTCATCGTATCCATTGGACTCATTACCCTACTACTCCGGCTTTCTTACGCAAGAACTTGCGATCAATAAAGTAAGCCAGAGTCCCACCTACAAGACCTGCCGTTAGTAAGCTGGTATCGCGATCAATTAAAAAGAAGATCGGGCCAAAAATACAACCCATGAAAAGAGCAATACGATTAATCCAAGGTTTGACTTCGGTAAACGTTAATAAGAAGAAGAGTGGATTAATAAAGACTAGACCCAGCGTTACAGCAGGCGGCACCATGCCAGCTAAATAGAAACCCAAGATCGTTCCAGGAATCGAAATTAACCAACAGAGTAAACCAAGGCCTACAAAATAGGCCAAGCGGTGCTTAGTCTCTATCGCATGAAACTCACGCATCGAAATTGCCCATGCCGTCATGGCCAATAAATGGACGGAAGCATATAAGCTTCGATTGCGATCCTTCTGATGAAACTGCGGAAAGAGTGTCACCGTCATCGTGATGAAGCGGGTCGAAGTTAAGGTTACTGCCAAAGCAATTGCAATGACGGATGAACCAGTGATCGCCATTTCTAGTAAGACCACCTGCCCTGGCAAGGCAAACATAAAAAATGAGGTAGAGGTGGTGAACCAAACATCAAAGCCATTGGTTTTGCCCATGGCTCCAAAACCCACCATGCCAGCAAAGAGCACCATGGCTGGTGCTCCAGCTGCATCACGCATTCCCACCCAAAATGCATCGCGAGGACTTTTAAAGCGCTCCGCTGCCGAACCCTCTAATGCAATTTCGCTAGGATCAATATAAGGTTGGTCGGCTGATGACATAGGCTAATTGTAAGAGCTAGGCTTCATTATTGTCTAAGCTTGCCTAAGGAATGGGATTGAGAGCCCACTCAATATGTTCCGCAACGAGTGCATCTGCTGATGAGAGACCTTCACTCAAGGCTTTTCGAATAGCTTTCTTGTCTGCATTAGCTACTACTGGATTGGCTAGGGCATTACCCATTGCGACCGCGAGATTACGGCGCCAGCGGCTATAACCAATGCGTCGAATCGCACTGCCTTCATGGCGCTCTTCAAACTCTACTTCAGTCCATGACCACAAATGCAAAAGACTAGCCTGTCCCAAACCATGACGCTGTGCAAAGTCTGGCAATTGTGTGCGCTTAGCAAACTTATTCCATGGACAAATCAACTGACAATCATCGCAACCATAAACGCGATTACCCATTGCTCTGCGAAACTCCATTGGAATGGCCTGAGGGTTCTCAATGGTGAGATAGGAGATACAGCGGCGTGCATCTAATTGGTATGGCGCAGTAATGGCTTGTGTTGGACAAACATCAATACACGACTGACAAGTACCACAATGTTCGTCTTGCGCTTCATCGATTGGGAGTGGTACATCGACCAAGATCTCACCCAAAAAAAAAGTAGAGCCAGATTCACGATTGAGTAAGAGCGTATGTTTTCCACGCCAACCTAAACCCGCTTTACGAGCAAGCTCCACTTCCATTAAAGGGGCTGAATCCGTAAATACACGATATCCAAAAGTGCCAATTTTTTCTTCGATAGCGTTGGCAAATTCTTGCAAGCGATGACGTAAGACTTTGTGATAGTCGCGACCTCTGGCATACATTGAGACCACTGCTTGAGAGGGATCCTCTATGCGTTGCCACTCAGCATCAAGATTAATATCGGGTGGCAGATAGTTCATGGTGACGCAAATGACGCGTACAGTACCTGGCACTAATCGCTGTGGATCAGCACGCAGATCTGCATGACGTTGCATGTATTCCATCTGGCCATGACGCCCATCTGCCAACCACTCCTGCAAACGCTCACTTGCCAAGCCCAGGTGGGTATCCGTAATGCGCAAACCATCGAATCCCAACTCCATAGCCTTTTCTCCAAGCCAAGCACGTAACTTGGACTCGTCTAGAGCAGAGGAATGGGCAGATAAAGGCATATGAATAGAGAATGTAGCGCAATAATTGAATAAACTAGAACAATGGCTCAAACCCCAGAAACACCATTAGCAATAATTAAGCAACATTGTAGGCAGGAAGCGGATACCGCCAGCCTTGCCAAACAACTTGCCGCCAGCATTACTGGTTTTATGGAGCAAAATCCACAGGGACATCTCAATATCTCCCTAGTTGGCAATTTAGGGGCAGGCAAGACCACCTTCGCACGATATTTAATTCAATCAATGGCTTATGCGGGCAAGGTCAAAAGTCCAACCTATACCTTGTGCGAGCCTTACACACTCAAAACCAATAGTGGTGAATTTACCGCGCATCATTTTGATCTCTACCGAATGCGTGATCCTCTGGAATGGCAAGAAGCTGGTTTTGGAGAATATTTTGATATTCCTGGCTTTTGTTTAATTGAGTGGCCAGAAAAAGCTGAAGGCACTCTACCACCATTCGATCTACGAATTGAATTACTCCCAGGCGTAAATGAGAATGAGAGATCAGTGACGATGACAGCACTCCTGAATGATGGCCACCATGTTCTGAATCATGTAATACAGAATTTAAGCAAGTAAATGGGTATTAAAAAAACTATTCAACAAACGAATCTTGCGCGAAGGCAGCATCTCAAAACTTCAGCGAAGTTCTTGAGCTTTGCACTGCTTTTTACAGAAGTGGAGATTGCTTGGGGCGCCAAGATATTGGGTGTGCGTGTCTGGCCATCAGAGGACTACACCCGCATTACTCTAGAATCTGATACACCATTACCTGTTAGCCAGCAAATCCTCAGCAATCCTGATCGCCTGGTAGTTGATGTGCAAGGCTTGGAGCTCAATCCCACTTTGAGAGATTTAGTAGCCAAGGTCAAGCCTAATGATCCTTATATTGCGCAAGTAAGAGTAGGTCAGTTTCAGCCAGGAGTAGTGCGCTTAGTATTCGACTTAAAAGAACCGATCAAGCCTCAACTCTTCACATTAGACCCCGTTGGTGAATACAACTACCGCATGGTCTTTGATTTGTACCCTACCACTCCACCTGATCCCTTGATGGAGTTAGTAAAAAGCAGCGCTCGTAAAGAAAGTGCTCTAGCTAAATCAAATGAAGAAGTAGATTTCATTGCGCAGTTTGCTACTAAAAAGGAGGCGCCAAAGTCGCCAGTGGCACAAGCCATACCTGAGGCTAAAGAAGCTCCGGCAGCTGCTAAGTACAAACGCCTGATCACCATTGCCATTGATCCTGGTCATGGTGGCGAAGATCCGGGTGCAATCGGCTCATTAGGTTCTAGAGAAAAGCACGTAGTACTCTCGATTGCAAAACGACTCAAAGACAAGATAGAGGGTGAAGCCTATATGCGCCCTTTTTTAACTAGAGATGGTGATTATTTTGTACCTCTGCATGTGAGAGTACAAAAAGCCAGACGAGTTGAGGCGGATCTTTTTGTTTCTATTCATGCGGATGCATTTATTCAGCCACACGCCAAAGGTGCTTCCGTATTTGCACTTTCGCAAATGGGTGCTAGTAGCTCAATGGCACGCTGGATGGCCAATAAAGAAAATGCTTCAGACTTGATTGGTGGCATCAATATCAAGACCCAAGATCGACAGGTAGCTAATCTACTCCTAGATATGTCAACCACTGCTCAGATTAAAGACTCGCTGCAGGTTGGAAACTCTATTCTGAAGCAAATTAGTGGTTTTGCGCCCTTACATAAAGGAAAGGTAGAGCAAGCCAGCTTTGCTGTTTTAAAGGCACCAGACATCCCTTCTATCTTGGTAGAAACTGCCTTTATTAGTAATCCTCAAGAAGAAGTCAGACTGAATGATGATGGCTACCAGGACCGCATTGCTGAGGCTATTCTGAAGGGGATTAAGGATTATTTTTCCAAAAATCCAGCAGTCGCCAGAAGAGCGAACTCATAAGCTACTTGTAACTACAAGGGCTTACGGGCAGACACCGCAGACCAAGGGATCGCCTACAAACTTCTTGCTATAATTTATGGCTTAACTGGGTCGGTAGCTCAGTCGGTAGAGCAGCGGACTTTTAATCCGTTGGTCGCGAGTTCGAATCTCGCCCGACCCACCAAGCTTTAAATGTGTAGCCCCTTTCGAGACGATTGGTAATAGTTCTTCAAAACTTTTATCAGGAGTTACAGAAATGGTTAAAAACACCGCACAAACGCCAATTGTGCAAAATCTAACGGTTAGCGACCTAGCTAGCCTATTCATCAATAATGTCAGCATTGCTAAAAGCTCAACGGTTTTAACCAGATTAACCTGGTTTACGACTTTTTACGGCAATCGAGTTGCGCATGAGCTCACTGGTGAAGATGTCGAGGACATACTCGTACATCTTGAAGAAGCATCACCATCAGGAAAGCAATTGGCGAACTCGACCATTAATCGATATCGATCTACTCTTCAAGCTCTTCTAACTTACGGGCGCCGTCGCCGTCTTTTTCCTAGAGGGTGGTCTAACCCAGTCAGTGATACTGAAAAGCGTCCTGAAAGCCAAGGACGAACTCGCTTCTTGTCGAAGCATGAATATGAGCAACTAATCAAAATGGCTCGTCTCTCACGGTGGAAGAAGCTTCCACTCATCATCATGCTTGCAATGACGACAGGGGCTCGCAGAGGTAACCTAGTCGAGCTATGCTGGTCTGATATAGACATAGAGCGCAGCGAAATTAAGTTAGGAAAGACTAAAAACGGAAGTCCTCATATATGCGTGATTACCGATACAGCAATGGCTGAGCTAAAACGCTTTAAGCGCGGCAAGGAAGACGAGCTGGTGTTCAATAGCGCTCGCATTCCTAATAGACCATTTTGCTTTAATAAAGCCTTTAATCAGGCTCTAAAAGATGCTGGAATTGAGGGGGTAGGGTAATCATCCCCTAGGTTAACCGGCCTTAAAGGTAGAATTTTCTCTATTAGAGGAGTTCTGCATGAAACGTTCTAAATTTACCGATAGCCAAATCATGGATGCCCTAAAAAGGGTCGATGCCGGCCTAGCAGTGCCTGATATTTGTCGTGAGCTGGCCATCAGCACGGCTACTTTTTACAAGTGGCGCTCTAAATATGGCGGTATGGACACCTCGATGATGGCTCGTATGAAAGAGCTTGAAGCTGAAAATGCCAGGCTTAAGAAGATTGACCTGTCCTGGGATTTTCAGACCAAAAGCTTTTAGAGATAATGACTCCTTCAACCTAAGGAGCAGGTATGAAGAGAGTACGGTTTTCAGACGAACAGATTGTTCGGATATTGCAAGAGGCAGATCGT